>DATALJ010000081.1:0-24653 GCA_036261135.1 Bacteroidales bacterium | reverse complement strand
TTCGGGAAAGGTAGCGCTCGCCATTGCTTACGCGCAGTATATCAATTGCGCAAACCGCACACCCGAAGACTCTTGTGGAATATGTCCATCGTGCGCAAAATACCAGAAGCTCATTCACCCCGACCTACATTTTGTATACCCTGTAGCCACTAATAAAACCATTACCAAAGATCCGGTAAGCGAAGATTTCATCAAACAATGGCGCGAACTTGTACTAAAAAACCCTTATTTCTCGTTACTACAGTGGTACGAAGCCATCGACATCGAGAACAAGCAAGGGATTATCGGGAAAAACGAAAGCCAGGAAATCATTCGCAAGCTCAATCTAAAATCGTTCGAGGCCGAATACAAAGTAATGATTATCTGGATGGCCGAGCGAATGAACGATTCAGCAGCCAATAAGCTGCTCAAGATGATAGAGGAACCACCGCAAAAAACCATTTTCCTGCTTATCAGTGAAAATATGGGCTTGATTATTCCTACCATTCTCTCTCGCGCGCAATTGGTTAAAATTTTCAAAGTAAAACAGGACGATGCACTGAATTACCTCGTTAAAAAACACAGCGCAGGTGAACAACAGGCACACGATGCTGTTAAGCTAAGCGATGGAAATTTGGTTACAGCTATTGGTTTACTGGATGCTGATCAGGACAATTCATTTAACTTCGAAAAATTTGTAGAACTCATGCGGCTTTGCTGGAAGAAGGATGTGCTCGGGTTGTTGAAGTGGTGCGAAGAAGTTGCCGCGCTGGGCCGCGAACAGCAAAAAAACTTTCTTTCATATACCCTTCGCATGGCACGCGAAAATTATATGATGAACTGCAAAGTACCCGAAATTGCATTACTTACAGCCAAAGAACAGGATTTTTCAAGTAAATTTTTCCCATTTATACATTCTAATAATATAGGGTCAATCAGCGACGAACTGAACAGAGCCCAATACCACATTGAGGCAAACGCAAACGGAAGGATTGTTTTCCTTGATATGGCGCTGAAATTGATTAAATTGATCAAGAGCGAAAAATAATTATTTTTGTACGTCTTAATAACACAGAATAAATGAACTCTAAATATATAAACCTCACCCGCGGCAATTTTAATCCAGCGGAGGAGATCATCGAAAAGGAAGCCCCAGCCGAGAAAAAAGGGGGATGCTGTAATGCCGGTTGTTCTTGCAACAAACTGGATACGTATGACTGGATGGCCGAACTTCCAATGGTTGGAGCCGAATTCGACCTGATTGAAGTACGATTCAAGAACACCCGCAAGGGATTCTATAAAAACGTAAATAAGCTCAAGCTTTCCAAAGGCGATATCGTTGCAGTTGAGGCCTCACCAGGGCACGACATTGGGGTAGTATCCCTAACCGGCGACCTGGTTAAGGAACAGATGTCCAAACTCGGCATAACCCTTAATCCACAGGAAGAAATTAAAAAGGTATACCGCAAAGCAAAGGGTGTGGACATCGAAAAATGGCAGCAAGCCATTGAAATGGAAATACCTACCATGCTTAAAGCACGGGTTACCGCACAGCGTTTGAAACTCGAAATGAAGATTGGCGATGTGGAATTTCAGGGCGATAAGACAAAGGCTATATTCTATTATATTGCCGACGACCGTGTGGATTTCCGCGAACTGATTAAGATATATGCCGAAGATTTCAAGATCCGTGTAGAAATGAAGCAGATCGGCGCACGCCAGGAAGCAGGCAGAATAGGCGCTATAGGCACCTGCGGACGCGAACTGTGCTGCTCAACATGGCTCACCAGCTTTACTTCGGTAACTACTAACTCAGCTCGCTATCAGGAAATATCGTTAAATCCTCAGAAACTGGCTGGCCAGTGCGGAAAGCTCAAGTGTTGCCTCAATTACGAGTTGAAATGCTACCTCGATGCCCAACAGGACTTCCCCAATATAGAAATACCGCTTGAATTGTTTGACGGAACGGCATATCACCAGAAGACCGATATCTTCCGCCGCCTCATATGGTATTCTTTCAGCAAGGACGAAGCGGTAAACCTTACGCCTGTTGCTGTCGAAAAGGTGAAAGAAATCCAGGCCCTCAACAAGAAAGGCATTAAGGTAAAGAGCTTAACCGATGTAGATGCTGCCGCAGCAGCCAAGAAAGAAAAGCTCGATTATCAGAACCCCATCGGAAACGAAAGTATTACCCGATTCGAGGATAATAAGAAGAACAAAAAGAAATTCCATAAGAAGAAAAAGAATTGGAGCCCAAAGCCCAACGAAAACCGGCCCTCGAATGAAAAGAAGAATAACTAAAATAGGTATTTTTGCTGCTATTACAGTATGTCTTACGGCTCAATACGCCTGTAATTTCAATGTTTTGTACGATAAAGCCGTAGACATCCCCAAAGGGCTATGGAGCATTAACAACCCTGTTGCTTTTGCTTTCCCTATAACGGATACACAAAGCCCGTATTCCATCATCTTTACCATGCGTAACAACAACAACTATCCATATAGCAACCTCTTTGTTTTTGTTGATACGCAGTCGCCCGATGGTCATTCGCGCCGCGATACGGTTGAAGTAACGCTGGCCGACATAAAAGGGAAATGGCTGGGCAAAGGAATTGGAGGCATTTGGCAGAACAAATATTATTTCCGCAAGAACATCCGCTTTCCGCAACCGGGCGAATACAAGGTAAAAATCTCGCAGGCTATGCGCGACAAAAATCTCGAAGGAATCATTGACGTAGGTATTAAGGTAGAACCATTTAAACAAGATTAAGAACACCGTGGGGAAGAATAAATTACAGCGTTTTGCCGAAATGGCAACTTATAAACATGTTATACAGCCAACACTTCAGGAAGTACTCAACAAAGACTATAGCTTAAAAGGCAATTGGAACAGCCAGTTTTTCGGGAACAACAATCCCATTGTATTGGAATTAGGCTGCGGCAAAGGCGAGTATACCGTTGGCCTGTCGAAACGATTTCCCGATAAGAATTTTATAGGAATTGACATTAAAGGAGCCCGTATATGGCGCGGTGCTAAAACGGCAGTAGAAGAAAACCTTACCAATGTTGGCTTTCTGCGAACAAGAATAGAGCATATCCTTTCATTCTTCGCTCCTAACGAGATTTCCGAAATATGGATTACCTTCCCTGACCCACAGGAAAAAAGGATCCGTGCTAAGAAACGTCTTACATCATCGCGGTTTCTGCCTATGTATCAGCAATTTCTTAAAACAGATGGCATCATCCATCTGAAAACCGACAACCAGATTCTTTACGATTACACATACAGGCTATGTTTGCATAACGAAATAGATATCATCAAGTCCACAAGCAACCTGTACGAAACTGAAACTGACGTAAACCTTTTAAGTATTCAAACGTTCTACGAATCGCAATACCTGGCAAAGGGTGTACCTATTAAATACATTCAATTTACACTCCATGGCAAAACTTCGTTTCAGGAACCCCCCGAAGAAGACTAACAATGCAAGCTTTTTCGAAATGGTATACGACGTAACGCGCCTTATACCTTACGGAAGGGTGACCAGCTACGGAGCTATAGCCAAATACCTTGGTTCAGCTCGATCGGCCCGTATGGTAGGCTGGGCGCTCAATGGATGCCACAACCAATTACCAATGATCCCAGCACACCGGGTTGTTAACCGCAACGGCGAACTCAGCGGGAAAATCCATTTCGGAGGAACCAACGTTATGCAACAATTACTCGAAAACGAAGGAATAGCCGTTAAAGACGATACCATAATCCACTTCCAAAAGCTCTTCTGGGACCCAGGCAAGGAATTGATATAAAACACCAGCAAAAATTGAACATACATTACACTAAATAGTTTATATATTTGCAATTTTAAATCAGTCTTAATTAAAAATGAGTTTTACCATCGAACAGGTTACTGCTGCATTGGCGCAGGTAACCCATCCCGCATTTGGTAATGATATTATTTCCCTGAATATGGTTAGCGATATCCGGATTGATGGAAATAACGTTTCATTTACCCTGACATTTCAGAAAGCAAACGATCCGCTGATTGGCTCTATTCAAAAGGCTTGTCGTGTATCGTTACAAACCAACCTCGGGCCCGAAGTACAAATGGGCGAACTGAAAATTGAAAGCCACCAAAAGATGGCCGAACCAAAGGCTGGCGCATTATCCAAAGTAAAAAACATTATAGCTGTAGCGTCGGGCAAAGGTGGCGTTGGAAAATCAACCGTTGCATCGAACCTTGCCGTTGCATTGGCCAAAATAGGATACAAAGTGGGGTTAATAGATGCCGATGTGTATGGGCCCTCAATGCCTAAAATGTTCGATGTGGAAGATGTTAAGCCCGAGCTTAAACAGGATGGAAACCTCGATCTGATTGTTCCGGTTGAAAAATATGGGGTAAAAATGTTATCGGTAGGCTTTTTCGTAAATCCTAACGATGCACTTGTATGGCGTGGCCCCATGGCAACCAGCGCACTTAAACAACTTATACACCAAGGCGATTGGGGCGAACTCGATTTCCTGATGCTCGATTTGCCCCCGGGAACAGGCGATGTACACCTCACCATGGTTCAGGAAATGGCCATAACGGGTACTGTGATTGTAAGTACCCCACAGCAGGTAGCATTAGCCGATGCTATAAAAGGTATCAACATGTTCCGTAGCGATAAAATCAACGTTCCCGTGTTGGGATTGATTGAAAACATGGCCTGGTTTACGCCAGAAGAACTTCCCAATAATAAATACTTCATTTTTGGTAAAGAAGGTTGCAAACAGCTAGCCGAAAGCATGAGTGTTCCGTTATTAGGACAAATACCGATTGTACAGGGTATTTGCGAAGGCGGCGATGCCGGCAAACCCATTGCGCTCGACGAAAATTCAATTACAGGTAAAGCATTTATTGCTGTTGCCAAACAGATGATTGAGGAAGTGAACCAGCGTAATGTCAAACTTGACCCTACAAAACGGGTTGAAATATCTCACAAATAAATCATTAAGAAACGAAAAACCAAATATATGGGTAGCGAAAAAAAAGAATTATTCGATAAAGTAAATAAGGTTATTGATACCCTCCGCCCCTATTTACAATCCGATGGGGGCGATGTTGTAGTTGAGGACATCACCAACGACATGGTTGTAAAAGTAAAGCTTATAGGAGCATGCGGCAATTGCCCTTTTAGCATGCAAACACTAAAAGCAGGGATTGAGTTAACCCTGAAGAAAGAAATTCCTGATATTAAAGAGGTTATAGCAATTTAACATACCATGAAGGCTGAATTAATTTCAGCCTTTTTTATTTATTGGCAACAATTGATTTTTGACGAATTTGAATTTTCTGTATACTAAAGTAGATTTTTTAGGGATTTAGCTAAACAAACCATCGGCATGGGGCTAATTATTAATTATCTAACCACATTTTAATTTGATTTTCATCATTATATTCGCCGCCGAAAACTTTAAAAAATTTACTTATGAAAAGTGTATCAAATGTTATTTTGACCTCTATGATGTTATTGGCAACTATGCTATATAGTTGCGATAAAGAAATCGAAACATCTCCTGTAAACGTAGACAAATCCCAAAAAGCCACCATTAAAGGCTATGTTTATGCTGACCTCGACCAAACTACCTATGGCTATGAATTAGCACCTGCCGGTTCTAAAGTGATTATTACTATGAGTTATAACCAACTTTTAGGACTAAACTCAGATGGTACTTTAATCGACACTGTAAAACTGGGTAATGATGGTAGCTTTACCTACCAAATTCCTGCCGATGCTGATGGAGTAAATGTTTCAGCTAAAGTTATTGATTTTGTTTACGATCAAAAACAAGAATTCGACCAACAACATCCAACCAAACCAACTGTATTCGAAAGTGCAACAATTGAATTTAATGGCGTAAAATCTAATGATCTCCAAATTCAACAACTCTATTTGGACTTTCACACATTAGGTGAAATTTATGACTGGCATACTATAACCGGAACCATTTATCTGAATTCTGACAGAAGCAATATTGGCAATGAAAAATTAGCTAGTGGCACTCAGGTTGTTTTCAACTGCGACGGATGGAGCAAAACTGTAACCGTAGCTGCTGATGGAAAATACACCGTACAGGTTCCTGATGGTGAATCTATTTACATGAGTTATAACTTTACAGTATCTGGTAAACTTTCTGATGGAACTACCGTTACTTTCCGTTATAAAGATTCCAAATATGATGGTACTTACTATTCGGATACCAACGACGAAGATCTTGATTTAGGAAACGGTGTTACTGAATAATTGTAGTTGATAAACCAATTCTTAAAATTTATTTAAATGAAAAAAATATTACTTAGTTTATCTATTATATTGATTTCTGTTGCAGCTTTTGCTCAGCAAGATTCAATTTTA
Organism: Bacteroidales bacterium; assembly: GCA_036261135.1. Classification (GTDB taxonomy): domain Bacteria; phylum Bacteroidota; class Bacteroidia; order Bacteroidales; family JAAUTT01; genus JAAUTT01. Next base: position 18,275 of record DATALJ010000081.1, on the reverse strand, counting down.
CGCTCCAAAAAGGGCGTACCCATTCTTCCTCAAAAGGGTGATTGGGCTATTGGTGCCGATGCAGTTCCTTACCTAAATTATCTTGGTAATATATTTAACAATACCAGTGGTAATTCTTTAAAGTTAGACCAACAAACATTGTATGGTCGTTACTTTATTGCTGATAATGCTGCGATCCGACTCTTAATATTAATTAACAAAGGATCAAGCCGTAATTCTCTTTATGTACAAGATGATGCAGCAATTTTTGCCGATCCGCTTTCAAGAGCTCAAACAACTGATTATATAGTAGAAAAATTTACTCAAATCGGTTTTGATTTAGGATATCAGAAATTTCGTGGATACGGACGCTTAAGAGGTTTCTATGGTGCTCATTTTGGATTTGGAGTTACACGTAATAACAATTCTTATAACTATGGGAACCCTATGAGTATAGCTAATTCTGCACCAACAAGTATTGATTGGGAAGATAAAGATCCATACCACCTTTCTAATCGTATATTAGAGTGGGATCGTGGCTATGAATATGGTTTAAATCTTGGCTTAATTGCTGGCGTAGAGTATTACTTCATGCCTAAAGTTTGTATAGGTGGTGAAATTACTTTATCTGCTTCGCACAGTTGGAAAACACAAGGTAACTCAAAATACGAACACCTTAATGGTAGCGTTGTTGAAGAGTATGATATTGCTGAATCTCCAAAAGGCAGAACCGGGACAAACCTTTATACTCAACGTCCTGCTAACTTTGGTGCTAAGTATGATGGCAGCTTATACCTGATGTTCCACTTCTAAGAATTTCATTTTCTGAAAATATAAACCCGGCTGTTTAACACGGCCGGGTTTTTTATTGCATAAAAATCATATCTTCGTAAAATAAAAAACCGAGTTTGCAGTTATTCAAGAATAACAAATCTGGATGCGTTTAATTAGTAAAATTGGGCTTATTGCAATGCTGATTTTCTGTGGTTGCTCCACACGAAAAAACACCATCATTTCGCGTTCGTACCATAACCTTACAGCCAAGTATAACGTTCTATTTAACGGAAACGAAAGTTTCAAAAAAGGTGTAGCACGTTATAATACAACCTATAAAGACGATTACTCACGCATACTCCCTGTTTTTAATTATGGCGATAAAGAAATAGCGCCAACCATTTCGTCGGAGATGGACGTTGCCATAAAAAAATCGTTGAAATGTATTTCTATGCATTCCATTAAAGCTAAACCGAAAACAAAAAAAGGTGACCGACCAACCCCAAAAGAAAAGGCATACCTGAATAAAAACGAATACAACCGCTGGATTGACGATGCTTACATGCTTATGGGGAAAGCATACTTTTACGAGCTAAATTACGACAAGGCAATGGAAACGTTCACCTTTATAACCCGCGAGTTTCCAAAAGAATTCACCTCCTATACCGCCCAAATATGGATGGCACGTACGAACTGCGAAAAAGGCGAGTACGGAGATGCAGAAAGAACAATAACCCAGCTCACAACAGACAAAAAATTTCCGGAAAAGCTGAAGGTAGAACTGTATGCAACAGCTGCACACGTTGCTTTAAAGAGAGAACAATACAAACAGGCCACAACCTCCCTAGAAAAAGCGATGCCTTTGGTTAAGAAGCGTAAAACAAAACTCCGCTATCTCTATATTCTTGCCCAGCTATACCAGGAAAACAAACAATACGAAAAGTCTTCCGAATACTACGGAATGGTAATCCGCAAAAATCCTCCCTACGAGATGGCTTTTAATGCACAAATTAACCAGGCAAGCTTGGTTCAGGCGGGGTCTAAGAGCAACAAAGACATCAAACAGCAACTTCATAAAATGCTGCGCGATGAAAAAAACAAGGAATACCGCGACCAGATCTATTATGCTTTAGGAAAAATAGAAATGATAGAAGGTAATACAGATAAGGCACTTGAATACTACAGGGAATCCGTTGCTGTAAGTACCCAGAATAATGACCAGAAAGCTTTATCATGCCTAACATTGGCCGACTATTATTATAGCAAAAAGGCGTATGTTCCTGCTCAGGCATACTACGACAGTACCATGCAGAGCATTGATCCCGATTATCCCAAAATCGACATCATACAGGTAAGAGCAGAAAGCCTTGGTCGGCTGGTCAGCAATTTGAATACCATATCTAGCGAAGATAGCCTGCAGCGTATATCCCGCTTATCCGATAACGAAAGGAACAGAGTAATTGATGGGATCATAAACAACCTCCGCCAAAAGGAAGCGCAAGAACAAATTGCTGAGTCGCAGCGTTTACAAGAGTATTACAGAACCCAATCGCGACAAAACATGATGCCCGATCAACAAGCTGCTGCAAAATGGTATTTCTATAACCCGGTTTCTATAAACCAGGGGATGAAAGAATTCCAGCTAAAATGGGGGAAGCGTAAGCTCGAAGATAACTGGAGACGTCGAAACAAAGGTATAGCTTCATTTGCTGAACAGTCCGAGGATAACAAAAATGAAGAACAAACGCTGGAAAAAAAGATTACGGATAACAAGAGCCGCGAATTTTACATACAAAATCTGCCACTTAGCGATTCTGCCAAAAAAGAATCGCAGGCAAAAATAATTCGTAGTTATTACGATGCCGGCCAGGTTTACCGCAACGATCTGAAAGATTTACAACCGGCAGTTGACTTATACGAATCGATGCTTACTAAATATCCCGAAAATGAATATAAACTTCCGGTATATTATCAGCTTTATTCTATGTACAATGAACTTCAGAATACCGCTAAAGCCAATTACTACAAAAACCTGCTTCTGACGAAATATCCCGAAAGCAACTATGCCAAAGTGCTTAGCGATCCTGAGTTCTACAAAATATTCGAAGCCAAAGAAAAAGAGGCAGAGCTGTTTTACGAACAAACATATACGCAATACCAGAATGGATTATATAACCAGGTAATAGCAAATGCAGAACAAGCACCCAGAAGCTATCCAAAACACAAAATATTACCCAAGTTTGCTTTATTAAAGGCATTGGCCGTAGGTAAAACCAGTACCGATCTCCTTGTCTTCCGCACTGAATTAAACCAAGTAATTGAAACCTACCCCAAAAACGAGGTAGCGGACTATGCCAAAGAGGTTATTGCATATCTCAATACCTATAAACCAGAAACAAAACAGCAAGAGGATATTAAAAAGGCAGAAGTAATCTATTCTCCCAACGACTCGGTCTTCTACTTTGCCCTTGTTGTGAGGAAAACAGAAGATGCCAACCAGCTCATTTTCGATTTTATCAATTTCAACCTCGATCATTTCAAAAACGAACGCCTGGAATTAAATCAGAACGATTTGGGCAATGGCTACAAAGTAATAACTGTGCGGCCTTTCGCTGATCTTAAAAAAGCGGCTGAGTACTACAATACATTTAAAGCCAGCCCCGGCAATCTGAAAAATGTAAAATCCGACACCAAGGACTTCTTCTTTATTACACCTGCCAACTTCGACGTATTGATCAAGCAAACCGAGGCAAGCAGCTATATCGAATTCTTTAAACTTCATTATACCTCAAAAGTCAAATTATAATGAAGCAAATATCCATACTCTGGGCCGATGATGAAATCGACCTTTTAAAGCCCCACATCATCTTCCTTTCCGAAAAAGGTTATCAGATAACAACCTGCACCAATGGTGCGGACGCCATATCACTCATTGAGCAGACTGATTTTGACATCATTCTGCTCGATGAGCACATGCCTGGACTTAGCGGCCTCGAAACCCTCACTGCAATGAAGGCCATAAAACCTGATATTCCTGTGATCATGATCACCAAAAACGAGGAAGAAAACCTGATGAACGATGCCATCGGCTCCAAAATAGCCGATTACCTTATAAAACCAGTTAATCCCAAGCAAATTCTCATTTCTGTAAAGAAACTTACCGAGCAAAAGCGGTTGGTCTCCGAGAAAACAACCATTAACTATCAGACAGAGTTCCGCCAGATTGGAATGCTGATTCAGGAAGCTTCTACTTTTCAGCAATGGACCGAGCTATACAACAAGCTGGTGTTTTGGGAAATTGAATTATCACAGATTCAGGACACAGGTCTTATCGAAATCCTTAATTCGCAACGACGAGATGCAAATATCAATTTTGCAAAGTACATTCGCAAAAACTACCTGAGCTGGATAAATGGCAAAGGCGAGAAACCACAACTATCGCACACGCTTATTAAAGACAAGGTGTTCCCTCACATCGATAGTTCGGGTCCGGTATTCCTTATTGTAATAGACAACCTGCGTCTCGATCACTGGAAAATGATAACACCGCTTATCACGGAGTTTTACAAAATTGATTACGAGGAATTGTATTGTTCTATCTTGCCTACAGTAACACAATATGCTCGCAACGCGCTATTTGCAGGCCTTATGCCTCTATCTATCCGGAAAATATACCCAAACTTATGGGAAGCCGACGACGAGAGCGATTTAAACAATCGCTACGAGGCCGATCTGCTGAAACGACAATTATCGCGACTTGGTACCGGCGAGAAATTAGCCTACGAAAAAATCAGCAACCTGAAAACAGGCCGAAAGCTGGTCGATAACATCAGCAACTACATGAATAATGACCTGGTAGTAGTGGTGTACAACTTTATGGATATCCTGTCGCATGCCCGTACCGACCTCGATACTATTCGCGAGCTCGCCAACGACGAGGCAGCATACCGAACCCTTACACTCTCCTGGTTTCAGCATTCGTATCTTTTCGACTTAATAAAAGCATTGGCACAGTTGCGTTGTAAAATTATTGTCACCACCGATCACGGCTCAATTAAGGTAAACAATGCGATTAAGGTAATAGGTGATAAAGAAACCACGGTAAATCTTCGCTACAAGCAGGGACGCAATCTTAACTACAATCCCAAAGAGGTTTTCGAGGTTACTGATCCCGAAAGCTACCAGTTACCTAAATTTAACGTGAGCACGTCGTACATCTTTGCAACCAACGACGATTTTATGGCCTACCCCAATAATTTCAACCACTACTTTAATTTCTACAAAAATACGTTCCAACACGGCGGAATTTCAATGGAAGAAATGCTGATTCCCTTTGCAGTGCTTTCTCCTTTGGGAACATAGATAAAAGTGATACAGATATAAATACTCATGGAAATTCAATTCAAGACCTTAAACGATCTGCCTGCAGCTGCGAGCGAATTCCTCAAAGACTTAGGCGAAAAGAAACAAATAGCATTCTATGGCGCTATGGGCGTAGGAAAAACAACATTTATAAAAGAAATATGCCGCCAGCTCAATGTTTTAGAGGTTGTTACCAGTCCAACATTCGCCATTGTTAACGAATACCATACAAACAACAATCAGTTGGTTTATCATTTCGATTTCTACAGGATAAACAAGCTCGAAGAACTATTCGATTTTGGCTACGAAGATTATCTTTTTAGCAATAATTACTGCTTTATTGAGTGGCCCGAAAAAGGTGAAGACCTTTTGCCATCGCACATTCTGAAAGTAAATTTAGCTGAAATGCCCGACGGTTCCCGTAATATTTCATTCGATGTGTAACTTTATCCGAGAAATAACTGTAAAAGTTTGACAAAGAAAACGATTTGTACTACCTTAGAACAGCGAATTGTCCGGATTATTAACCTCATTATTAAAATGCTATGACAAGGCCAGAGGTAAACCCAAAAACTTTTACATTTCAGCAACAGGGCTTATTACCCCAGGAAGAAAAACTTGAAGTTGCTAAAAGGCTTCACCAGCTTACAATTGGGATACCTAAAGAAATTGATATTCATGAAAGCCGCATTCCTCTTACTCCCGAAGCAGTAGAGGGCCTGATAAACAGCGGACACATTGTAATGATAGAAAAAGGTGCCGGAATTTCAGCCAACTACAGTGATACCGATTTTAGCGAAAAAGGTGGACTGATTGTAGATAACGCCGATATTTACCGATCCGATATAATCCTAAAAATTGCGCCACTTACGTTAAAGGAAATAGCTAATCTTAAGGAAAATCAAATTGTGCTGTCGTCACTTCACTACCGCGACCATTCCGAAGAGTATATTCGTGGTCTAATGCAGAAACGCATTACAGCTATATCGTTCGAAAACATTAAAGATCATCATAACTGTTATCCGATTGTCCGCAGCATGAGCGAGATTGCTGGGAATACGGCTATTCTTATTGCTGCTGAATACCTGAGTAATGTCAACAAAGGTAAAGGCGTGATGTTGGGCGGAATTACCGGCATCACACCTGCCGAAGTCGTGATCCTTGGTTCGGGTACCGCTGCCGAATCGGCTGCCAGAGCAGCTATGGGGCTTGGAGCTTTTGTGAAAATTATCGACAGCTCCATTCATAATATGGATCAACTGCAACACCATTTAGGAATGCGGCTTTATACATCGGTTCTGCACCCTCAGGTATTGCACAAAGCTTTTAAATCGGCCGATGTTGTAATTGGAGCCATTCACTTTGCCGATGAAGACTCCAGATTTGTAGTAACCGAAGACATGGTTGCTAAAATGAAAAAGGGCTCCGTAATAGTTGATATAAGCATTGATCAGGGAGGTTGTTTTGAAACTTCCGAGTGCCGCGATCACGGAAATCCGGTATTTACAAAATATGATGTTATTCACTACTGTGTACCCAATATCCCTTCGCGTGTTGCGCGCACTGCTTCTATAGCAATGAGCAATGTTATATCGCCACTGCTTCACGAAATAGCCGAATCGGGAGGTGTTACAAACAAGTTAAAGTCCGATATCGGTTTGCGCCATGGCGTTTATCTGTACAATGGTATTCTTACCAATATGCTCATTGGTAATCAGCTAGGCATTCAATCCCAGGACATCAATTTACTGATGGCTGCTTTCTGATTTAGCTTTACGTAAAAGAGTAAAATGAAATCCTTACCATTTATCATTCTCCTGATAGCCCAAATAAGCCTGTTTTCATGCAAAAAGGATAAAACTGTTTCTGTAAGAGGCGATGAAGTGCTTACTTCCAACATAACCGAAAGCGGACAGACCTATTACGTATCAGGATTTTCGTTTGCTACAGCATCGCAAGTCAAGTATACCCTTGGAGGCACCGAAAATGCCGATATTATATTGAACGAAATAATAGACCAATATGGTGTTCCGTACGAAGTATATATGAGTAGCCCATCAAATTACGAGGCTTTTAAACTGTACGGCACATACCAAACAGCTCAGGAGGCCGAAAGTGCTTTTACGGCATACCAGAAAGTTGTAGCAACAAGCTTTGGCGATAAAACAGGCAATCTGGAGCCGAATACCATTTACACTTACAAAAGTAAAGACAATAAGTACGCTAAGATTCTGGTGAAGAACGTTCAGCTGATACAAACTTCCGGAGTTCGACCTTTCTTCAGCATTGCAATAAAATGGGCATTTCAGCCCGACGGAACTACAAGCTTTTATTAAACCCCTGGGCTAGATTTACTATTTCCCCATCAGTTTTTCGAACTCGACATACGGCAGATTAAATGCTTTTGCAACATTCGGATAAACAATATTTCCATCGTAGGTATTTACGCCGAGTTTAATATCATTGTTTAACCTACAAGCTTCTTCAAGACCCAATTCAGCAATTTTCAACCCGTAATTCAGCGTGGTACTGGTTAAAGCCTGGGTCGAACTCAGCGCAACAACACCGGGCATATTGGCAACACAGTAATGAACAACACCATCTACAATGAATACAGGATCGTCGTGTGTTGTAGGCTTGGTAGTTTCAGCACATCCGCCCTGATCAACAGCCACATCAACAATAACAGCGCCGGGCTTCATCATGGGTAAATGTGCGCGTTTAATAAGATTGGGAGCTTTAGCCCCGGGAAGTAATACAGCTCCAATTACAAGGTCGCTTTCGCGAAGTACCATTTCGATATTTGCATCTGTACTGTAAAGCGCTGTAATACGGGATCCGAAAATATCGTCGAGATAAGCTAGTCGATTGGCGTTTATATCGAGTATAGTAACATCGGCGCCTATACCTGCTGCAATTTTACAGGCGTTCAGACCAACCATACCTCCGCCGATAATGGCAACCTTGCCGCGTTTTACACCCGGTACACCGCCCAACAATACGCCGCGCCCACCAAAAGTCTTTTCGAGATACTTGGCACCCTCCTGAATACTCAATCGACCTGCTATTTCGCTCATTGGTTTCAAACAGGGAAGCTGTCCATCCTCAGTTTGTATGGTTTCGTAAGCTACACCTTTTACTTTTTTGCGTAATAGAGCATCTGTACAGGGCTTGGAAGCAGCCAGGTGCAAATACGTATATAAAATCTGTCCTTCATGAAAAAGATCATACTCCTCAGCTAAGGGCTCCTTCACTTTAACAATCATTTCGCTCCAATCAAAAATCTCCTTCTTATTGAAACTGATCACAGCTCCCGCTTTCACGTATTCCTCATCAGTAAAGCCTGCCGAAGCACCAGCACCCGATTCTATTTTAACCTCGTTACCTCTCGAAACATATGATTTCACACACGAAGGAGTTAACCCAACCCTGTATTCGTGGTGCTTAATCTCTTTAACACAACCAATCTTCATAGCTTTCAATTTTATGAACCTATACAAAACTAAGCGACTGGCTATAAACGGATAATGATTCTTATCAGCCGAAAAGATGATTTTTGGGGGAAAAGAAGCTATAAAGGTTGTAGAAGTTGTAAAAGTTATATAGAGTTTATAGGTTCTTTTACAACCTTTACAACCTTTACAACCTTTACAACCTTTACAACCTTTACAACCTTTACAACCTTTACAACCTTTACAACCTTTACAACCTTTACAACCTTATTCTACTGCCCAATCAATAGCCTCGAGATTAAAACTTACAAGGTATTCATTGGCCTTTGAGAAATGTTTACAGCCGAAAAACCCGCGTGCCGCCGAGAAAGGTGATGGATGAGCTGCTTTAAGAACAAGGTGTTTTTTGGTATCAATTAACTCCGCCTTCTTAAAAGCATCGGCTCCCCACAGCATAAAAACCAGATGGTTTTTGGTTTCAGATAGGTTACGGATAACCGCATCGGTAAACACTTCCCAGCCTTTCCCTTGATGCGACTTAGGAGTGCCAGCCCTTACTGTAAGTACCGTATTCAACAATAATACGCCCTGCTGCGCCCATTTTTCGAGATTTCCATGCGTAGAAACGGGAATACCAAGGTCGTTGTGGATTTCCTTATAAATATTTTTGAGCGAACGAGGCACCGCAATGTTCCGGGATACAGAAAAACTCAAACCATGGGCCTGACCTGCTCCATGGTATGGATCCTGTCCTAAAATAACCACCTTTACTGTGTTGAAACCTGTTTTCGCAAAAGCATTAAAGATCAGTTCATCAGGTGGATAAACTGTAAATTGCGCCTGCTCAGCGGAAACAAAAGATGCAAGTTCCTTAAAGTAAGGCTTCTTCAACTCTTTGCCGATGATAGGCTCCCAATCGGGAATATATTTCAAGTTATTGATTTCCATGTGTTAAATTAATCTCTTTAAAACCAGATGCCACTGCATGATAAATCTGCATCCTAACTAAGTTTAACGAATCATGCCCGTTGTGAACGCTGTTATTTCCCGCTCCGATGAACAAGGATTTTTTATAGCTGTTTTTAATGACGACTTAAGACCAGTTGTCGTGATAATTTTCTAATTTTGAACTCACTATTAAGTGGCCTTCTATATGACAAAAAAATACATTATTTTCATTAGTTTAGGAATTCTGCTCATAATTTCTACTATTTTTTTTGTTTTGAAAAGACATCAACCTTCCGTTGAATCTTTATTCAAGGCCATTCCCGACGATGCTGCTTTTATTATTGACATTAAAGATTATACAAAATTAAGGGCAGACATTAGTGTAAACAACAGGACTTGGGAAAATATCCCTTTCATTAAGAAGCAAATCGATTTTCTCGACTCGTTACAACAAATAAACGGTTATCTGAAAGATTATCTTGCACAATCTCCTGAAATTCTCGTTTCGGGACATACATCGGGCAAGGATCCATTGCAATTACTTTATTATACTAAAATTGAATCGTTTAGTGATTTCAGGAAAATTATTAAAACCCTTGAAAAAACTCCTGGATCGGTAGTTACCGAACGTCAGTTCCAGGGTGCAACCATCTTCGACTTCCTTTTTTCGGCGAAAAAGGAGAGTTTATCCGTAGGACACATTAATGGTGTAGTGCTGATCAGCAGATCATCGGTACTTATTGAGAATTCTATGCGTAAAATACTTTCTCCTGCCTCGTTGCAAAACGATCCTGGGTTGGAAGAGCTTATTCGATCGGCTGGCAAAAGTGCTTTAATGAATTTATACCTGAAATATCAAGCCATTCCGCTTATTGGCCAACAACTGTTCCAGCCTGAATTCCGGAGTCAGCTTGAATTTGCCGGAAAATTTGGCAACTGGCTTGAGCTTGATCTGATTATTAAGCCCGACATTCTGGCGTTCAATGGCTTCGCTTCCTCTTCATCCGACTTAAAAAACCTGCAGCGTGTATTCGAAAACCAGCAACCCCAAAGTTTCGAGATGTTCGGAAAAATTCCGGACAATACCAATACGTTCTGCATTATGGGCATCAGCGATGTCAACAAGTATTTCGCCGATTACCAGGAGTTCCAGAAAGCCCAACATATAAAACCACTGGGTTTGGCCGATAGCATCAAATCAAAATACAATATAAACCTGAAAGATGACATTGCAGAGATATTCGAAACCGAAGCAGGTGTTGTTTTTGCAGAAACCGCAAACGATTCGGCGCAGCACATATTTACCTTGCTAAGAGTAAAAGATAACGAAGCTGCTGACAAAATCCTGTATAAATGGGCTGAATCGTTCACACAACCTGAAGAAAATATGGGCAACGCCGTACAGGAGATCCCAGTTGATGAAAACTTTGCAGCTAAAATTTATACCCTAACAGCTGCAAATATACCGGCTGCGCTATTTGGGTCCCTTTTTGTTGCAGAAGGAAATGCGTACTGTACCTTATCCGACAATTATCTCATTTTCGGGAAGTCTCCCGACGCTTTACTAGCGTATGTCCGAAATATACTATCGAACAATACGTTGAATACAAGCCTTGAATTCAGTGAGTTTTCAGAATATTTCTCCAATCAATCCAATTTCTTCTTTTACAATAAGCCATCGCTTTCCGCCAATATATTCAATACGTACCTGAAACAAGACATTACGGCCCGTTTAAAAAGAGGCGCGGTGAACAACTTACAGGCTTTTGTTTTCCAATTCAATGTTAACGACAAAAGTATTTACAACAATATTTTCGTGAAATATGCTCCCGCCAAGTCCAATAATTTACCCAAAGCAACCTGGGAGAGCAAGCTCGATGGCAATTGCCGGGTAAAACCATCATTGGTTAAAAACCATCTTACAGGCGAAACAGAGATATTTGCTCAGGACGATCAAAATAACATTTACCTGATAAACAAACTGGGCCGTTCACTGTGGAAGCAACACATTGACGAACCCATTTTAAGCGATATCTACCAGATCGACTATCACAGAAATCAGAAACTTCAATACCTATTCAATACAGCAAGCAAAATTTATATAATCGATCGCAATGGGAAAGCGCTAAAGGGATTTCCTGTAACGCTGAAAGAAAAAGCCACCAACGGATTGGCAGTATTCGACTACGATAAAAACCGCGAATACCGGATTTTTATTGCATGTGCCGATAAAAAGGTGTACATGTTCGAAAAAGATGGAAGCCAGGGAAAAGGCTGGAATACTAAGGAAACAGAAGGTACGGTAATCAAACCAGTGCAGCATTTCAGATTCAACGGATCTGACTACCTCGTTTTTACAGATGACAAGAAAATCTACATTGTTAATAGAAAAGGGAACGACCGGGTAAAACCCGAAAAACAATTTACCTTATCGGAAAATAATACGGTAAGGCTTGTAAAAAATACCAATACAAAGGCCACGTGTTTTGGAATCACCGATAATGATGGACAAGTATACCTGATCGATACCAAAGGTCGCGTAAACACATTGAACTTAGGAAGATTTCCCTCAGGTCACTTTTTTGATGCCATCGATTTGGATGGAGATGGGAATTCAGAATTAATCCTAACTTCGGGAAGAAACGTACAAGTTTTCTCGCAAAGCGGCAAAAAAACGGGAGAAATAACAACCGAATCTCCCATTACATATAAACCACAGTTTTACGAATTCGCATTCAACAAATATAAAATCGGATTGGTTACCAACGATAACGGAAGAATATACCTATATAATAGTAATGGCCAGCTTTACAAAGGATTTCCGCTGCAAGGGAATTCACAATTTTCAATTGGGCTATTGAACAATTCAGAAAATAGATTTAACTTAATAGTAGGAAGAAACGGGAACCTTTTATACAACTATTCCGTACAATAGTTGAATAAAAAACTATAAATGAATACGTTACCTTTATTGGGTTTATAATGAGAACAGCCATACTATTAGGTTTTATATTGGTTGCAGGTGTTTCCTGTAAAAAAGATGATATCGATTTGGATAAAATATCCAATACCGTTAGCTGGAATCCCAAAGTTGCTGTACCTGTGGGATACGGGGACTTTTCCGTTAAAGACTTCTACGAGGCCGAAGACGACTCATCGGGCCTGATCAAAGAATATCCGGATAACATGCTGTATCTGGCATATCGTACCCAACTGTTATCGAAAGTAGCCGAGCAGATAATTCTTATACCTAACCAATCCATCCAGGAAATCATACTGGCAGGCGATGCCGGATTCCCGGTGTTCGGCGCTTCAAATACCATCAGTTACACACGCAACAGTTCCTATTCATTCGCCTTTGTTAATCACGAAGAAATGGACAGCATGTACATAAAAGCCGGTACCCTTTTGCTAAATCTTTCTTCTACATTTCATAATACGGGTAACATAAGGCTTACCATGCCATCGTTAAAACGAAATGGTGTTCCTTTACAGATAGACATTAACATTACATCATCAACAGGTACCTTTACCTATAATGCTCCGCGGGATTTATCTGGATACAAGTTATATTTCCCAAAAACTACGGCCGATCCCAATGCCATACCTCTTGTTTACGAGGCAACACTCAACAAAAGCGGGACAAGTGTAACTTCAACCGACAAAATAACTGTAAATACGCAGATCCTTCAATTTAAATTTCAGCAGATTTTTGGCTACATATCTACCTATAACTTTATCAATTACTCGGATAAGATTGAAATGGATCTGTTCAATGTGGACAAAGCAGCGGTTATTGACTTTAGCGACCCACATGTAAACATTTACATAAAGAATTCCTGCGGTGTACCTTTCCAATTCTCAATTACAAACACACGCACATACAACGAGCCAACAAACAGCTATTTCCCGGTAAATCTTACGCCCAATACCAAAATGATTCGGTACCCTACATACAATGAAATTGGGAAAACCAAGTACGATACGCTTGCGTACAACAACGCAACTTCGAACTTCAAAGCAGCACTGCAAACCACACCAAAATATTTATATTATTCGATTGCAGCCCTATCGAACCCGCCAGCCTTAGGGAAACAAAAGAATTTCTTACAAGATACAAGTAAAATAGGCGTCGATCTCGAAATTGAGCTTCCCTTTAACCTGCGCTCAAAACGACTCGCTATTATTGATTCGATGGACTTTGACCTGAGTGGCATTGTAAACGATTATGCGATACTGAAGAAGCTGATTCTGCATAATAAATTCGAAAATGGATTGCCGTTCGATCTCAGCTATCAGTTGTTCCTTACCGACGAAAATTATAACATAATTGACTCGGTGTTCAGAGTAAACCAGCAGCCCATTCTCCCAAGCGGAGTGGTAGGATCGGATGGGAAGGTAACTTCTTCGAGCAACAAAGAGCTCCAAATCGAATTCACCGGCGATCGCATTTTAAACTTCAAAAGGGTAAAAAAAGCGATATACAAGCTCACCCTGAACACGTACAACGATGGACAGACTTATGTGAAATTCTATTCTACCGACAGGCTAAAAGTTTGGTTTGGCGTGCAGGCCGACCTCGAAGTTCATTCTCTTGACCAAATCTAACAATCTCCCAGGCATGAATACGCTTAGAAAATATTTGACATTCGGTTTATTGTTCATAGGAATCTGCTATTCCCCGTTGTCGTTAGCCCAGCAAAGTAATTCGATGTACTTCATGGATCGCATTCCGCAATCCAATCAATTGAACCCTGCTACACAACCACAATGCGGATTTTACATCGGATTTCCCGGTTTCTCTTCCTTCGAGATCAATGCAGGAAACTCAGCCATTTCGTTCAACGATGTGCTCCAGAAGATGCCCGGACTAGGCGATTCATTGGTATGGCCTCTCTATAACCAGGATACAAAAACAAAGTTTCTAAGTAACTTCTCGGATGTGAATTATATAAACAGCGATTTCCGAAACGATTGGATTTCGTTCGGGTTCCGCATCAAGAATACATATTTATCTTTTTCGGCGGGCGACCGCTCCGAATCTTACGGCTTTATTCCGAAAGATTTGGTGAAACTGGGATTGGACCTGAATTACAGTAATCAAACCCCCGGATCGTTCGATTTAAGCAACTTTGGCGTAAAGGCACAATGGTACAGGGAATATGCAATAGGCGTATCGCAGCAGATAAACCCCAACTTTACTTTCGGATTGCGGGCAAAACTACTGTTTGGTATTGCAAGCCTGGCTACAACAAACTCCGAAGTAAGACTAAACAACACAGGGCCCATGTCGTGGCAAACGCAATCGATCATCGACATGAATTCTTCCGTTCCCAACCTTGAGCTTAAATATAAAAGCAACGGCGATGTAGATTTCGACAGCATCGATTTCAAATCCATCGATGGATATTCGGATGCAAAAGGTATAATTTTTAACACAAGCAACACGGGGTTTGCCGTAGACTTAGGCGTAATTTCCCAGCCGTTAAAGAATCTTTCCATTTCGGCTAGTGTACTCGACCTTGGATTTATCCGGTGGAAAAGCAATGTAAACAATTTCTCGCAAAGTGGATCTTACAATTTCAGGGGAGTAGACATACCCCTAGATGATAGCATTGATACAGGTGATGCTTTAAAAGATACCCTGGAGAAAGTGTACGCCGTAAATACAAACCACGATCCGTTTACAACCTCGTTAACCGGCAAATTGTATGTTGGCGTTCATTATCAATTGATCAAGGGAATTGGCTTTGGGGCACTTACACGTTTGCAAATGTTAAGAAATAACATAAAACCACAATTCACATTCTCTCTAAACCTCGACCCAGGCAAAACCTTTAGTGCAACTATAAGCTATACCATTGCCAACGGAGTCTACGATAACCTGGGCCTCGGAATTGCAACCAGATTGGGACCTTTCCAGTACTATATCATCTGCGACAGGATACCTTTGTTCTACAATTGGGAGAAGAGTGGTTATCCGATACCGGCCTACGCCAAGAACATAAACTTCAGAACAGGGATCAATTTTGTTTTCGGGTGTACACGCAACAAAAAGGCACTGAAGAACAAACCGCTGTTACCATCGGAATAAAGATACCTGAGGGGCTGTTTTGAGATCGGCGATCATTAGAAAAATCTTTTCATACACAATTTCTTATGTACCCCGCATTTCTGTCGTGCAATTTGGAATAATACGTTCCGAAAAAAACTACCTTTACGGAAATTTTTTTTATTTATGGGATTATTGCGGACATTACTCATTATAGCAATCATTTTTTTTGCATTCCGGTTTATTTTCCGGTACTTACTACCCTTTCTGCTTACAAGCTATGTGAACAAGAAATTTAAAGAGATGGGGAAAACATATGGTTTTCGCGAAGCCAATAACAAAAAGGAGAAAGAAGGAGAAGTAACCATTGAATATACGCCAAACGACAAGAAAAAATACCCTAAAGGGAATGGCGATTATGTCGATTTCGAAGAAATTAAAGATTAACCCTACCAAATAAACCCAAATCGTATGCTTAAGGATAAACTAAAACAATTACTACCCCATGTTGTAGCAATAGCTATATTTATTGCACTATCGGCTGTATACTTTTACCCGCAGCTTAAAGGCATGCAACTTCGCCAGGGCGATATCGACCGCCACCAGGGCATGAGCAAGGAAATAACAGACTTCCGCGCTAAATATGGCGCCGAGCCATTATGGACCAATTCAATGTTTGCCGGTATGCCTGCTTACCAGATATCTACCAAGAGTGCAAATTATGTAGATTCTATCCAAACCATCCTGATACTGAAACCATTCTCTCGTCCAATCGGATACGTGCTATTAGCAATGATAGCCTTCTATATACTGATGCTTTGCTTCGGAATAAGCCCGTGGATAAGCATTATAGGAGCCGTGGCATTCGGCTTCGCCAGCATTTTCGTACTATACCTCGAAGGAGGGCACAACTCCAAAGTGCATGCCATAGCATTATTACCGGCAGTTATTGGAAGTATATTGCTTGCATACCGCAAGAATGTTGTAATGGGCGCACTGCTCCTCGCATTCTTTATATGTCTGGAGCTTTCGGCTAACCATATACAGATGACGTATTACGCATTGTTCCTGATTGCCGCTATTATCATTGTTGAGCTTATTATTCATCTCAAAAATAAATTACTCGGCAAGTTTATTAAAGTATCGTTGGTACTGGCCGTAGCTACTATTATCGGAGTTTTGCCTGCCATCTCGAACCTTGTAACAACTGACGAATATAGCAAATACTCAACCCGCGGAAAATCCGAACTTACCATAACCCCCAAAAGCGGTCAGCAAACCACATCAGCCGAAGCGCTCGAATCGGGTTACATCACCGAGTATAATTTAAGCCCCGGTGAAACATGGTCATTAGCTATTCCCAATGTAAAGGGCGGAAGAATAGATTATATCGGCAATAAAAAAGATATTATGCCGAAAGTAGATAAAAAATACGCCGAATATATTGCACAATATCCGTCATACTGGGGCGAACAGGCATCATCCGGCGGGGCATTTTACTTTGGCGCATCGGTATTTTTGCTGTTTATCCTGGGCATGGTATTCATAAAAGACCGGCTTAAATGGGCATTCATGGCTGCTTCGCTGCTGGCTATATTACTATCGCTGAAATCGGGCGTATTGATTGAAATGTTTATCAACAGCTTCCCGCTTTTCAACAAGTTCCGCGATACCAAAATGATACTGCTCATCGCTCAGATTTCATTTCCTTTCGTTGGGCTCTGGTTTATCAAAGAACTGATGAATGTGCAAATCGATAAAAAGAAACTCATATATACTTTGGTTGCAGTAAACGGGTTATTCATTATTTTCTATATCGCCCCTAAGCTGTTCTTCGATTTTCTTACATCAGCCGAAATGGCTTATTTTAACAAGCAGAATACCGAACTGCAGAATAACGTACCCTACCTTACACAATTACTTGAGTTTAAGAGCGGCTTACAGGATGCCAGAATTCTCATTTTCAAAAAAGATGTTTTACGTAGCCTCCTGTTTACGATACTTATAAGCGGTTTAGTATACATGTTTGTTATAAAGAAACTAAAAGCGAACCTCCTATTGTTGGGAATAGGCGTGCTTATCCTTATTGACCTTTGGGCGGTGGATAAACGTTACCTGAACAACGAGCAAAAAGGAAGAGAATATTACAACTGGACGGAGAAGAAAGAAGTATCGACTCCATACAGGGCATCGGCTGCCGATAACTTTATTTTACAAGCTGAAGTAAGCAAGAATCCTTCCATTGCAAAGAAAATTGACGAAGCACTTGCTTCCGATCCAAAAAGCGGTGCAAATGCAGAAGAAGCTGAAATCACAAAAGAAAAGATTAGTTTCCGCGAATTGAATTTCGCTACAAACTACCGCGTGGTAACCCTCCAAAACCCGTTTGCCAACGCCGAAATATCAAACTTTCATAAATCGATTGGCGGTTATCATGGCGCTAAATTGAAGAAATACCAGGAACTCATCGACTTTTACTTAAACGACGAACTGGGGACATTCATCAAAACGCTTCAGGACTCATCAACTAACAGCGACTCGATAGACAATCTGTTCAGGAACAAGATTCCCGTACTTGGGATGTTAAATACGAAATATCTCATTTACAATCCGGGAGCAAATCCATTAGTTGATGAGTCCTGAAGCGTTTTGATGAATGTCCCCAGTTCGTCGTTTAAGTAAAAGTCGATGAGTTCCTGGTATTTCTT
>DATALJ010000078.1:0-34615 GCA_036261135.1 Bacteroidales bacterium | reverse complement strand
GGTGATATTTACATTATCGGTTACAGGATCACAATTGCTATTGCCATTGACTTGTAATCGCAATACTACAGTCGTACCAGCATCACCTGGAACTGGAGTATAAGTGGGCGTTAAGGTCGTTCCATTAGTCAAGACGCCGGTGCCGGTTACTACTGTCCATTGTAGACTCGAGTAATTTGTTGCTGTCCCAGTGATCGTGATTGGTTTGTTTACACACGTTGTCTGGTCTGTTCCTGCGTTGGCCGTTGGCGCCGAGGTGATTACTACATCTACGTCATCGGTTACCGGATTACAATTACCCGAACCATTGGCTGTAAGTCTCAATCTCACTGTGGTACCTGCATCGGTTCCTGCCGGTGTATATGTTGGAGTGAGTGTGGTTGGGCTACCTAATGAACCATTGCCGGTCACCACTGTCCATTGAAGTGATGAATAATTCGAAGCTGTACCGGTGATCGTGATTGGTTTATTTACACACGTATTTTGATCGGCGCCGGCATTAGCAATAGGCGCTGCTGTTGAGTCTACCGTAATGGGTATAAATTTTCTACATCCACGATTATCAATAACCCATGCTTTATAGTTACCATTATATAATGTACTAAATACATTTCCAGCTTGAGCTCCAATGGAATCAATTCCAGTACGAGCAACAGCATACTGATAAGCCACCTCTCCTCCTCCTGCTGTTACTGTTATAGAACCATTATTGAGTTTAGAACAAGTTTTGGTAGAAGTAGCACTCACTGTCAAAAGTGGAGGTATTATCGAAGTGGGTTGCTGACTATAAACAAAATAGACGGTTGCTGCATTATTACAACCCACATTATCTGTAATGGTCACATAATATATCCCCTGTTCAAGGTCTGTTGCTATTGGGTTTGTTCCTCTCGATTTAGCAGGATTTCCACCATACCAATTATAAGAAACTGGGGTGCTACCTGTTAAATTTGCCTGAAGCTGTCCATCGTTACCATCATAACAAGTTAACCCCTTAATAACAGTAATGGATGCTTTGGGAACAGTGAAAGTAACTGTATCTGAATAAACCGTGCCACATGAATTAGTATACTTGCGGCGTAGATATGTTGTTTGTGTTATATTATTTGAAAAATCATACGACAGATAATTTATACCTCCGTCAATCCAAGCTCCTGCAAGATTAGTTGTATACTGCCATCTGTAACTTGCAGCACCATACCCTCCAGAAGCAGCATCTATATTAGTTACAGGATCAGGATTCGAACCACTACAATAAAATTTGCTTGTTCCTATTTTACCACCCTTAAGTTCGCCGTAAACATCAACTGTTTGCGTATTTGAATAAGCTGTATCAGCGCAAGTAGGATCAACAACCCTTCTTCTAAAACATGTCCTTGCGGTTAAATTAGGAGCATTGGTCAAATTGGCTGCTGTTGCACCACCAACATCTGCCCATGCACCAGTACAATTCGTTTGGTATTGCCATTGATAATTATAAGTTTCACTACCACCTGAAGGAGCAGTTCCGCCATTGATTGAAGGAGCAGTATTGTAACAAATTGTAGCTTGCGCAGGAGGATTAATTGCCCCCCCCTGAAGTTGAAGGCGAACGGCAATGGTTGTTGTAGAATATAATGTATCGCAAAAATTTTTCTCCATTCTGCGATAGCATCTTGTTGTATTTAAATTGGCTGTTTCCGAGTATTCATAATTAGTTGCCCCGACTATCTTAGTCCAAGTTCCGGTGCAATTATCAGAATAGTCCCATTCGTAAGTCCACGCACCATTTCCTCCACTTGGATTAGGATTAGTGGTTATAGCAGCTGGGATATCACCAAAGCAAATTGGAGAAATTCCAGAAATACCGCCGGCTACAATTGGAGTAGGTTGATCTAAATTAAAACTTGGATAAGCCAGCGCATTATTTTCATCATTATTAAACCTTACAACTATAAAATAGTTAAGACCAGCAGGGAGCTGATCAAACTTATGAGAAGTATTGGAAGTCCATCCACTCGATTTAACCAACACGTACGCCGGAATAACCGTATATCTATAAAGATCATACTGATACAATCCAGGACCCGAAGTAATAGCAACATTAATTTCGCCATCAGTTAAACCACTACAGCTAATCTGATAGCTTCCATATTGCTTAATATCTACAGTATAAGTCCCAGCCGAAATTGATTTTGTAATCACAAAAAACAGGAGGGCAAAAGTCGTTATAATAGATTTCATGCCAGTATATTTTGAAGTACTTCTCATAGGTCTGTTATTTACTTTGTGTGGTAGCTATTAATCTCCAGTTAAACTCATCTTCACCTAACCCCTTAACAAGCACCATCATCTCATTATTTAATACAGATAAATCCTTGAAAATTATCCTTGAACTTGAAATATTCAATTTCTGATCTTTAATGACACCACCAATCCATGGCTGTTTATTGTATAAATAACAAGAAAATGGGCCATTACCTTTTATCACATCTATTGTGATAGTATATACTTTACTTCCATTAACAGCAGTAGAGTCTGTCCGAATAGTAAAATCCAGCTTCTGAGAATAAGCACTTACAACACCAATAATTATAAAGCAAACGAGTAGTAGAATTTTCTTCATGGAGTCGGGTTTTGTTGATATTTTATATTATATGTTAATATCTTCTTAAGGTTTTTTTACGAGTGGATATTGAATTATGTTATAATCCAGACCTTTTATTTTGGTTGGGAAAAATGATTTGTTGATGAATACAAATAAATAATTGATGAATTATCAAAAGGTTAGAAAAATTACCCATACCACAGCTGTTCTTTTTACCTATCATTCAATAGTTTAAATTTGTTAGAGCTAAAAATATTTAAATTAATCAAACCATATCATAAGAGTTATTAACAATTGTTAATAACTCACGCAAACCTTATGGGTTTTTGGTTAGATATCGTTTAACAATCACTTTTACGGTATATCGGGATGCAATGAAGCCTATTGCAAGTACGGTAAAAAATACAAACAGAATATCCACTAACCGGATTGAAACCGGATAGGCATCAATAATAAAAGAACCACTTCCCGATAACTGTAATAACCCAAACTGAATTTGTGCCCAACATATTATTAAACCAAGAATAACCCCAAACACAGCTCCCGATAAGGATATATATAATCCTTCGACCTGGAAAACATGCCGGATAAGCTTTTCATCAGCTCCCATACTACTCATTATCGCAATGTCCTTTCGTTTCTCGATAATCAGAACGGCCAGAGAGCCAATAACATTAAACGAAGCAATAATCAGAATGAAGCTTAAGATGAAAAATATAGCCCATTTTTCGTATTTCATAATCCGGTAGAACAATTCTTTCTGCTCATACCTGTCTTTTACGAGAAACTGACTCCCCAAGGCCTGTTGAATCTTTTCTTTGGCATGTTTCATATCAACACCATCCTTTAATCGCAATTCTATCGCGGTGAGCGAAACGGTATCCTCGAGCAGGCTTTGTGCAAAATCAAGCGGAACAATTATATATTTCGCATCTGTTTCAGCTTCAACACCAAATACCCCGGAAGGATAAATATATTTCTGGTTGACAGCGTTCTGAGGATTTGCAGAAATGGGAGCGTCTTTGCGCAAAACATAAACCACGATGGGATTCACAAATTGTAATCCAACCTGAAGAAAGTAGCCAACACCCTGTCCAATAACAGCAAATGAGGTATTCCCATCTTTTAGCTTAAATTCTCCATCAATAATAGCGGTGTCTACAGTATTTACTTTAAGATAGTTCTCGTCAACACCTTTGATAGTGGCAATGTACTGTTTTTCACCATATTTCAGGAGAACATTTTCTTCCACCGTTTTTGAAAAAGCTTGAATTTCAGAAATCGAAGAAAGCTGGCGGATTTTAGGTGAATTATTCGGAAACGTCTTCCCTTCAGCCACTGTTATGCGAAGCTGAGGATCAAAAGAATTAAATTGTTTGCGTATTATATCATCGAATCCGTTAAATACAGATAATACAATAACCAGCGCCATTGTACCTATTGTAATACAAACTACCGAAATCGCAGAAATAATGTTGATTGCATTGTGCGATTTCTTTGCAAATAAGTATCGGGTGGCTATGTAGGTTGGGAAATTCAATTTATCTCTTATTTCCAGGCTTTCACAATTAAACCTGTTCCGGTTTTATGCGTTGTGTAGGTATCGATATAGTTCAGTACAAAAGCAACCGGGTATGCAATAATATAATATATAGGTAAAAGAAGAAGGAAAACTTTGCTGACATTGGCCATTTTTATAGGGTATTTCATGGATAACCGCCATGATATTTTACCTGGGCAGCCATAAGAATAGCGGACTTCAACTTTCGAAAAACCTGAACCGATCAGTTTATCCTTAATTTCGTCGATATTGTAACCATCGCGAACGTGTTCCTCAATGAATGAGCTTTCATGATCATCATGAACATCCGATCCGCCTTGGTCTGAAGGTGTTGAAACAATAAGAACACCGCCATCACTCATCGATTTATAGAAGTTATTGAAAACGGCAACGTCGTCTAATATATGTTCCATCACATCTACCGACAGGATGAGATCGTATTTACCAGGCTCAGAGAATTTCGTAAGGTCGGCTTCTTCGAATTTTACGCGCGATCCTAGTCCAATCTTGCTGAAAAACTGGTTGCAATCGGCAATTTGTTCGGTCTTAACATCTACTCCTTTTAATTTCCAATATTTCGAACGGGTAGCCAGGTAATGAGAGTATTGTCCAAAGCCCGATCCAGCATCGAGTACCTGTGCGTTCTGCGGCAATTGCTTCTTTATTGCACGTATTTCTTTTTTAATATGCCATGCCCTAAGCAAAAGCAGATCAAGCAACTTATAAAATAATACCCTCAAAAAAGGCGTTTTGTTGAAGATGTTTCCCAGAGAACGTTTAATAGGATCGTATTGCATGTTGTTTCAGATTCAAAACCCAGGAACCACGCTTTACGGATCCCTGAAGCATGGTTATTTGTTATTTCTTTAATAATTCATCGATGTGGTTTACATAGTCTAGGCTATCGTCGACAAAGAATGCCAACTCAGGGACAATACGGAGTTGGTTGCGGACGCGCTGCCCAAGTACGTTGCGGATATGCTTAACATGATGTTTCAGTTCATCCACAAAGGCTTGGGAGCCTTCTGAGGGGAATATGCTCAGGTATACCTTAGCCAAACTCAGGTCAGGGCTTACTCTTACAACAGTGACGGAAACCATCTTGCCCTTCAAAACATCTTTGTCCAGCCGCTGAAGGATTTCCCCAAGGTCTTTTTGCAACAACCTCGATATTTTCTGCAATCGCGTAGATTCCATAATTTTCAAATTAAGCCACGAAGATAGTAATAAAATAGTATTAAGTCCATAGTCATTAGTCCATAGTTACAAAGCCTCTAAACAGCGCAATAAAAACAGCTATAAACAATAAAGTTTTATGCAATAATGAAATAATCTGTTCACTTACTACCTACGACTTACGACATATTTTTATAGTTTTGCACTTTTGATATTAAAAACAACTATGGAAACAGTATTAAGTGGTATACGGCCTACAGGAAACCTGCACATGGGTAACTATTTTGGTGCTTTGCGCAATTTTATTAAGATGCAGCACGAATACAGATGCTTTTTCTTTATTGCCGACCTCCACTCGCTCACCACGCACCCAACCCCGACCGACTTGCATGGCAATGTTCGCAATGTTCTGGCCGAATACCTGGCCTGCGGATTAGATCCTGAGGCAGCTACCATATATATACAAAGCGATGTTCCTGAAATATCCGAGCTTTACCTGCTAATGAACATGAACGCTTACGTTGGTGAACTGCAACGCACTACTACGTTTAAAGAGAAAATCCGCAAACAACCTGAAAACGTAAATGCTGGATTACTCACTTATCCGGTACTTATGGCTACGGACATACTCATACACCGTGCAAACAAGGTACCTGTGGGAAAAGACCAGCAGCCACACCTCGAAATTACTGCCAAATACGCACGCCGCTTTAATCAACTATACAAAGTTGATTATTTCCCGGAACCTGAAGCATTCAACTTCGGTAAAGACCTTGTTAAAGTACCCGGTTTAGATGGCTCCGGAAAGATGGGTAAATCGGAAGGCAATGGTATTTACCTGATCGACGATCCCAAGGCAATCCGTAAGAAAGTAATGTCGGCGGTTACAGATGCTGGCCCTACTGAGCCTCATCAGAAAATGGCCGATGGAGTGAAGAACCTTTTTACCATCATGAGTATTGTTTCTACACCCGATACGGTAAAACATTTCAAAGATAAATACAATGCCTGCGAAATCCGCTATGGCGATATGAAGAAACAACTGGCTGAAGATATTGTAAATTTCCTCACGCCAATCCGCGAGAAAATCCAGGACATCCATAGTAACAACGAATATTTACGGAAAGTAGTAAAGATGGGTGCTGAAAAAGCCCGTGAAAGCGCTGCGAAAACGGTGAAAGATGTACGCGAGATTATTGGATTTAAGCCTTTCTAAAATCTGGCTGGGAGCTAGCGCGCATTACAAACGCGCGTCAGCCTTCAAGAAGAATGCAGCATATCAACCTTGTGCGAAAGCAATCAATATTAGCCTTGTAGCTAAAGGAATTCCGGCCTTCGCCGGAATGATATCATGTAGGTTTATTGAACATCAAAAGATACAAATAACAAAGCCGGGCTGTTACGCCCGGCTTGCCCTTTTTAAACCTTCACAGGGTATATTATGTTTGACTATCTGATGTGATATATCAAACAAATACTGTGCCATAAGCACCCTTTTTTAAATAGTTTTTAAGTTTTCTGAAACAAATTATTAAAGCCCTCAAGGGTTCTAATTCCCCTCCAACCATTTTTTAAACTCTGCAACTTTTTCGCGGCTTACAATAATCTCATCATCTTCTATCCCTTTCATAAGAAGTTTTAAACGACTTCCACTATAGGCAATGATATCAGAAACATGATCGATAGCAACCAAGTATTTGCGACTTACGCGAAAAAACTTAGCGGGATCCATTTCGTTAGCGATTTGATCAATAGAACCATCCAAAGCAAAGTCCCTACCGGATGCAGTCCTTATCAGCGTGGACTTTTCGCTACTGTAAATGAACGAAATATCGTCAACACTCACAGCCTTGATGTGCTCACCAATACGAACCACAAACCGAGTTTTATAAGGATTTTGAAGCATCGATTTTACTTTATTCAGAATAAGTGTATCGATTTGAGAAGCGGAACTACCCGCTGCTGTATGCTTTTTAAACTTAGCCATGGCGCTAAGCAGTTCATCCTTATCAATGGGCTTTAGTAGGTAATCGACACTGTTTACTTTGAAGGCTTTTAGCGCATATTCGTTGTAGGCAGTAGTAAATATAATGGGTGTATCAACCTTCACCTGGTCAAATATTTCAAAACAAAGACCATCGGCCAGTTGAACATCCATAAATATAAGATCGGGCTTTGTATTTGTATTGAACCAATGTACAACAGACCTTACGCTTTCAAGCTTACCTAAAATTTCAGTATTGGGTTCTGCATCTGTAACCAGTTTCAATAGTCGATCTGCTGCTAAAGCTTCGTCCTCAATAATTAAAACCTTCATGCTATTGCTTAATTTTAGGTATTTTCACTACAAACGAAGTCCCATTGTTTACTATCTCCATCTGGCGGCCCGATAAAAATTCATACTGAAATGTCAACGATTTCAGACCGATAAAATTAGAATCCGGTAAGTAATTCCTTTCCTGGATGTTATTTGACACGATTAAGTAATCGTCAATCTCAGTAATATCAACATATAAAGGCTTATCAGCCGACACCTCATTGTGTTTAACCGCATTTTCAATTAGGATTTGAAGCGCAACCGGAACGATACAGAAATTTCTGTCTCCGATATTTACTTGTACTTTCAGGTTGTTGCCAAACCGTATCTTAAGTAAATAGACGAACGATTCGATGAATTTCAATTCAACATCAATAGGAACAAGCTCTGTAGAATTCTTATCGAGCACATACCGCATTACTTCGGATAGTTGCTTCACATATTTAATGGAAGCGTCCTTATCCAGTTCGATGAGCGAAGTTAATACATTCAGGCTATTGAATAGAAAGTGTGGATTTACCTGGTTCTTCAAGGCTTCGTACTGCAGAATAATCCGCTCGCGCTTCAATTCCTCTTCTTTAAGTACCGATTTCTTCCAGTATTGGAAAAAGTTGTAAGCATAGGAAATCAATGTAACTATGATGGTTATAGAAAGGCACATATAAAACCCGCCTTTTGTACTTTCCAGAAAGCCTGTAAGACTTTGCTTATGAAATTTCCCGAACCATATATAAAGGTAAAAACTTGTAATTACGATTATGTTATAGGCAAAAGTCACTAAGAGATGCAGAATTACTATCTTTCGTGTTTCCTTAATCCAGGAATAGCGTTTATTTAGGGCCTTTATAATAAATTCGTTACCCTTCCAAAACAATAAACTCAAAATTGCAGAGTAAAGAAAATTATTGATAAGGACTCCCCTGCTTAAAATATTTTTGGGCGCACTGAACCATGTTAAAAACACGCCCACAACAAGCCCAAATCCAATAGGAATGAATACGTGTTTCAGGATTTGTTTTGTTCTACTGTTCATGTGTGAAATTAATTGAATCCTTCAAAGTCCCTCTTCTAACGGAGAGGGACTTAGGGTGAAGTTTATAATTATGAATTAAACACCTTGATTATATTTCTATATCAGGAAACTAAATTAATATTTATTCGCAAGCGGCCAATTGTTTTACACAATCATCCTTGCCCCAGCTTGGATAAATTTCCGAAGCAGGCATATATGAATTATACGCTGCTACTGCCTTTTCGAGAATTGGCTTGGCTGGTTTTTTACCGCCGCCAAAGAAATCGGGCGTATTCAATACGGTTATTCCTTTTAAGTAAAGTGCACGGGGATTTTGAGCATTCATGGCAACGGCTTTGTCAAATGCTTCATTCGCTTTCACGGAGTATTCGGCGCCACGTCCGTTAGGTTCCGACGACAAATAAGTAATATATAAGAAACCTTGTAATGCTGTTAACTCAGACATATCCGGGTTCAGGGAAAAAGCTTTATCCAGCAAATTCTGGGCATGTTCTATCAGCTTGTCCTTCTCTTCTGTTGTTTTTAATGAATAGGTTTGAATAAGCGTAGCATAGGAAGCGTAATAATAAGGTAGCCATTGCGATTGTTCAGCCTGGGCAATACGCTCAAAGGTGGCAGCCAGGTTCTGTGGCGCATCGGTCCAGGTATTCAGCTTTTGTACATTGGTTTTCATAGCCGCAATGTATTGTTCACTTTGGGCTTTTGAAGCCACTGAAATACTGATAAAAAGAAAAGTTACGAGTAAAAAATGAATCGTTTTCATTGTCAAAAAAATTAAATGGTTAATATTGAATGTATTCTTTATCGAGTGTTATAAATAATCCGACTACAAAAAATCGTTTGGCAGCAGGCTTTACAGGATATGAAGTATAACCCGGTGTTGATGAATTCTTCACGAAATGGTATCCGTACACATGATCGGCACCCAGCAAGTTGTTTACAGCTACATGCAACACAGTAAAATAACTGAAAAGGCGGGTTAAATAGGTTATATTAGCGCTTAACTCATTAAAATCTCGGGTATACGATTGCCGGTATGTGTCGCCAGGCAATTGGTAAGGCCTTCCGCTGGCGTATTGGTACGTAATACCAATTTGCGAGCGTATTGGCCGAAAGTAGTATTTACCCACAAAGGCAGCTGAATGCCTGGAAAACAATGTAGGCCGCTCAAGTGATGGCAAATCCTGGTAAAACTTACGGCTATCCAGAAAAGAATAAGACACCCAAAAATCGCCATTCTTCAATGTTTTCTGGTCGCGGAAGAAAACCTCTACACCTCTTGCATACCCGTGTCCACCATTATTATAGTGTGTTGGATCATAGTCATTAAGGGATGTATAGCGAACAAGGTTTGAATAATCTTTCACGTATCCTTCTACACGGAAAAGCCGGTTATTCTTGCTAAGCTGATAGTTAAGGATATAATGAACAGCCCTTTCGGAAGAAAGATCGGGAGCGAACTTCACATAATCATTCATAGGAACCTGAGAAAATGTGCCATACGCAGCCGATACCTGACTGAACTCACCCGTTTTATAAGCCAATGAAAGCCTTGGAGAAACATTGAATTCATTGGGTAAACCGGCATACTCAAAACGGGTCCCAAGACGGGCAAAAAGCTTATTGGTTATTTTCCATTCGGCTTCTACAAACGAAGCTGCAATAGGGCTCTCAAATTTTGCGGACGCTGAGAATGCAGTATCAGCGTAGTTCTGATTATATAACTGTCCGGAGAATTCGCCCCCGAACTTTAAAGACAGCTTCTCATTCATATCATGCTGTAACGAAAGCCGTACCTCTCCTGCCTTTGTTTTGGTGTGTACTGAAAGCTTTTCGAAATCGAAGTTCTCCGTATCATAGCTTAAGGAAATGCCAGTTTTCAAATTCCATTCAGGAAATAACTTGCCTGTATATACCGTATTTACATAGAAATTGCTGTTATCCAATTGGAGAGAATGATTGCCGCTTACTGCCAGGTAATCGGGTAAAATCAAACCAGATTTACCCATGTTTATAGCAGCAAACGACTTCATTAAGCCACCATTTCTGAACTTCTTCCTATACATCAGGTTCGATTCATAGCTCTCAGGCTCTTTTGTCCATTCGGTTTTTTGTGAAACTACCGAATAATAGGGTTTCATGTTGTTATAATTAAGAGATCCTATAAAAGCAGAACTGTCTCCTTTAATCGTCTGGTTGATTCCGGCACCAAAAGGGAAGAGCGAGATACTCGTAAAAGTCTTGGAAGGATATGGGAAGGTTTGCAGAATGAGTGCCGAAGATAATGCCTGGCCATACTCGGCAGAGTAACCTCCTGAACTAAATTGCACCCCCGAAAATAAGGAAGGAGAGAATCTTCCCCGCATGGGCATATCAGGCAATTTAGATGTATAAGGGTTTGAGACCAACATACCATCAACAAATGTTTTCGATTCGTTCTTTTCTCCACCACGAACAAAGAGAACACCCTCTTCCCCAACAGTTTGAGCGCCAGGCATGGTGTTCAATGCACTGTAAATATCGCCATTTGAATTCGGTGTAGTAAGCACATCGATTGCCTTTAGCTGAATGCCGCGTTTTTTATCGCCTGCTTCGAAAGTACCTGCTGTAATAACAACATCATTGAGTCTTGTACTTACTTCCTGAAGCGTTGCATCAATAATGTACTCTTTCCCTTTCTCAAGTTTGAGTTCGCGCTCATAATGCTGGAATCCAACAAAACTAACTACGAGTATCTGAGAACCTTCAAGCGATGTTTTAAAGTTAAACCTTCCGGAAGTATCGCTAATGGCACCATCGTAACTCCCCTTAATAAAAACATTAGCTGCTATAATAGCTTCACCATTAGAGGATTTTACGCTACCCTTGATTACTTGCCCCTGGGCTGCAGACACTCCAAATAACCAAAACAGATATAATATAAGATATCGCATTTTCTTTTTTTTGATACAAAGATTCGGCGAAACCATGAGTTTGAAAATTTTATTCGGATGAGTCGCAATTTCTCCCTTATGAATTGTTAATTATGCTGACGAATTGAAAAACGGTTAAAATAAACAATAGGATATTTTTATCCGAAACTACGAAAATGCTATATTTGAAGTTTTGAGTTTATCTATGCTTTCATCCGAAATCATTGTTGTCTTTGCAGTTGTGCTGTTTATCCTTGTTGCTCTATACAAGGAACTTTTCGGTCCATCCTTTACCTTTTTGATAGGTATTGTAGTACTTGGACTAACCGGAATACTCACGCCCAAAGAAATACTAAGTGGTTTCGCCAACGAACAGGTAGCAGTGGTAATCATGTTGCTGCTTGTAAGTGATGTAATTCAACGAACCGGTGTAATAGAGGTGTATCTTAACCGGTTTTTCTATACAGCCCGCACTTATAAATCCTTTTTGGGTAGGATGAGTATCGCTATATCCGGAATATCATCGGTATTTAATGATACCCCTCTTGTTGCCATAATGATTCCGTATGTTACCAATTGGTCACGACGCCACAACATCTCTCCTTCAAAGCTTTTAATGCCATTATCCTACGCTGCAATTGTAGGAGGCTGTGCTACACTTATTGGCACATCCACCAATCTGGTGCTTAGCGGTATGGTTACAGAGCAGCAGATTATTCCTAATCTGCGACCTTTACGATTCTTTGATTTTAGCCCTGTAGGATTCGCAATGATTGCTGTTGGCTTTTTTTACATACGATTCTTTGGCCCTAAACTGCTACCCTCAAGGCCGGACCCCTTGTCAGAGATTAAAACCCAGTCACGCGGGTACATTGTAGAAGCACGGGTTAAGGAGAAGTCCGATTTAATTGGCAAACCTATACGTACCTGCAGTTCTATTAATTGTCAAGGATTGAATATAGCAGAAATCATTCGCGATTCGGTTCATATATGTCCTATTCCCGACAACCTGCAGTTACAAAAAGATGATATTCTTATTTTTGAAGGCGAGACAGCCGATATTGCCGAACTCATCAATAACGAGAAGGGTCTCACGTTATCTGAAATTGGAATGTTAAGAAAAAAGGACCGTGCAGAGGTTATAGAGATTGTTGTATCAGTAAACTCGACGCTTATTAATAAATCGGTAAAGGAAATCAACTTCCGAAGCCGCTTTGATGCAGCAATTATCGCTGTTCATAGAAATGGCGTACGGCTCGACGAAAAGATTAGTGAAGTGATACTAAAAGCGGGCGATGTATTGCTCTGCTTTGCAGGAGAAGATTTCGACAAGCGCACTTCCGACATTCACGATTTCTACTTTATTTCAAAAGTAAGGAATTACATAAAGTACGAACCTTACAAATTAGCAGTTCTCTTTGGCGGAATGGCATTAGCTATTATTTTATCGGCATTGAAGATTATTCCCCTATTTATGGGCACGCTGATCATCCTCATGGCAGCACTTTCCATGAAGATCGTTTCTCCAAAAGAATTACCGAAGGCCGTGGACTACAACCTAGCCCTTATCATAGTACTTTCGCTGGCTTTTGGGACTGCTATGATTAAAACCGGCGCGGCTAAACTAATTGCAGATAATCTCATACACTTGTGCCTTCCTTTGGGAAAAGTAGGAATATTGGCTGCCATTTACTTTATAACATCGCTACTTGCTGCACTAATAACAACGAAAGCATCATTAGCACTAATATTTCCTATTTCGCTAACCACATCAATCAACCTAGGCCTCAATCCTATGCCGTTTATACTCATCGTGGGCTACGCATCGGCTGCCAATTTCATTACGCCTATCGGATTTCAAACCAATTTAATGGTTTTCGGTCCAGGAGGATATACCTTCCGCGACTTCTTCAGATTTGGTCTGCCATTAACCATCTTATACATGTTAGTAGCAGTGACAATGTTGAATTTTATTTATTTCTAGACGCCTAACCCCAACCACTTTATCTTACTTCAGAGCGTCTTAGGCTGTGTAAAAGACTACGAAGATGTCATTCCAACCTTCGCCTAAATGACAAACAGACCAATGAACAGACTTTTATACAGCCACTTGGGACAAGGTCTCTCAAATATCAGAATTAACAGATTGATTCAAAAAATTCTTATCAGTAAGCTAAAATTTTCTACATTTAGGGCCTAATTCACTCACATGAACTTATTATATAAGGCAGCTTTATTTCTGTATTCACTAAGCATTCGTATTGCAGCATTTTTGGGCAACGAAAAAGCCAAAAACTTTATTGCCGGAAGAAAAAACATATTTGCTCAAATACAAAATAAGCTACAACCCAATGAAAAAAGGATATGGGTGCATGCTGCCTCATTGGGAGAATTTGAACAAGGCCGCCCCATCATTGAGAAAATAAAAAGCCAATATCCAAACTATAAGATATTCCTCACATTCTTCTCCCCTTCGGGCTACGAGATCCGTAAAAACTATAATGGAGCCGACTACATCTTCTATCTTCCCATGGATACAAGAAAAAACGCCGAGCGATTTGTTAAAATGGTTGACCCTTCTATTGTTTTCTTTATTAAATACGAATATTGGTTTTATTACCTGAGTACCCTTAAGAAAAAAGGCATTCCCACTTACTTGTGTTCCGCTATTTTCAGGCCGTCGCAGGCATTCTTTAAATGGTATGGAGGATGGTTCCGCCAAATGTTGGGCTGTTTCAATCACTTCTTTGTTCAAACCGAAGAATCCCGAAGACTTCTCGAAACTATATCTATTACTAATGCAACAGTTACAGGCGATACACGGTTCGACAGAGTATACAGTATAGCATCAGCAGCTCGCGAATTGCCAGAAATTGAACTATTTGCCGAAAACAAACCCTGCCTCATAGCTGGTAGCAGCTGGCAACCCGACGAAGAGCTGCTTTGCGAGTACCTGAATGAGAGTACTGGCATTAAATTCATATTTGCTCCTCACGAAATCGATGAAGCACATATTCAACACATCGAAAAGCTCATTGAAAAGAAGGTTGTGCGTCATTCACAATGGAAAAACAATGCCCAAGGCGACTTTGACGTATTAATAATCGACAACATCGGCATGCTGTCGTCGCTCTACCGGTACGGACAGGTTGCATATATTGGAGGAGGATTCGGAAAAGGCATACACAATATATTAGAAGCTGCAACATTTGGTCTTCCGGTTATTTTCGGACCCAATTACAAAAAATTCCGCGAAGCAGTTGATTTAAAGGCCAATGAAGGTGCATTCTCCATTTCAAATTACGACGAACTAAAGCACATACTTGATAAATTGTTTGCCGATTACGTATTCTTCAACAAATCAGCCACAACCGCCAAACAATTTGTAACTGAAAACATTGGAGCAACCGACAAAATTTTGTCATCCATTCGCTTAAATTAATTCCGTTTTTACGCTTTCTTCAAAAATGAGTTCGAAGGTTTTATTAACACAATGTTAATTGCTGCTTATTTATATATATCGTTGAATTTCATAACATTAAAGCAAATTGCAGAATAAACTTTATCAACACTCAATTGTTATATTTTTAAGGACTAGAAGATTGAATTGAGTTTTATGAGAATGAAAGATTTATACTTTTTTGCCAAGGCAAGCAATAGCTTATTATACTGGAATTTAGTTAGATAAAACCCGAGTTAATAACTCCGAAAGTTTGTTAATAAATACGAATCAGGGAATCTTGCTCAGACTTTCTTTATGTCGTAATTTGCATTCCACTTGACCCTACAAAACCTAAAGTTATAAACCTTTCAAAAACAACTTAAAATGGAAACTGAAGAAATGGTTGCCAGAAGGACATCTGATACGAAAACTATGGAAGACAAAAAATACACTTATGACGAAGTGTATAAAAAAACGCTTGAATATTTTAGAGGCGATGAACTGGCAGCCCGCGTATGGGCAACAAAATACGCGTTGAAAGATTCGTTTGGCAATACCTATGAGTTAACTCCCGACGACATGCACTGGCGTTTAGCGAACGAAGTGGCCCGCATCGAAAAAAAGTATCCCAACCCGCTTTCGGCGCAGGAACTATACGAACTGTTCAAGGACTTTAAGTACATTGTTCCACAGGGAAGCCCAATGACAGGAATTGGAAACAATTTCCAGATTGCTTCTCTCTCGAACTGCTTCGTAATTGGTAACGAGCCAGCAGCCGATTCATATGGCGGTATCATGAAGATTGACCAGGAACAGGTCCAACTGATGAAACGTCGTGGTGGTGTAGGTCATGACTTATCGCATATTCGCCCTCACGGAAGCCCTGTGCTCAACAGCGCATTAACATCTACCGGTGTTGTACCATTCATGGAACGTTTCTCCAACTCTACCCGCGAAGTAGCTCAGGATGGACGCCGTGGTGCATTAATGCTCTCGATATCTATTAAACATCCGGATTCGGAAAACTTCATTGACGCAAAGATGGAAACAGGAAAGGTTACAGGCGCCAATGTATCGGTAAAGATCGATAATGAATTCATGCAGGCTGTGCTCGAAGGAAAAACCTACACACAACAGTACCCTATCAATTCTACCAATCCGGTTTACACCAAAGAAATTGATGCCCGTAAATTGTGGGATAAAATAATTCACAACGCATGGAAATCAGCCGAACCCGGCATTCTTTTCTGGGATACCATTATTAACGAATCGGTAGCCGATAGCTATGCACAATTCGGATATCGTACCGTTTCTACAAACCCATGTGGCGAAATACCGCTCTGCCCTTACGATAGCTGTCGTCTTATTGCTATAAACCTTTACGGATATGTAGAAAACCCATTTACCCCTGAGGCTAAGTTTAATTTCGACCTGTTCAAAAAACACGTTGCTTCGGCACAGCGCATTATGGACGATATCATTGATCTTGAACTTGAAAAGATCGATGCCATCTTACAAAAGATTGCTGACGACCCTGAAGATCCTGAAATTAAACGTGTTGAACGCCGTCTGTGGGAAAATATTCGCATTAAAGCTGAAGAAGGACGCCGTACAGGTGTGGGTATAACTGCCGAAGGCGACATGCTTGCAGGCCTTAACTTACGCTATGGTAGCGACGACGCAGTAGATTTCTCCATTGAAGTACACAAAACACTGGCGCTCGAAGCTTATCGCTCATCAGTAAATATGGCTAAGGAACGCGGCGCATTCGCAATCTACGATGCCATGCTCGAACGCAACAATCCATTCGTTAACCGCCTGAAAGCTGAAGACGAACAACTATACCGCGATATGGTAAAGTACGGACGCCGTAACATTGCGCTATTAACCATTGCGCCAACCGGCACAACCAGCCTTATGACACAAACCACATCGGGAATAGAACCAGTATTTATGCCAGTTTACAAACGTCGTCGCAAGGTAAACCCCAATGATACGAATGTTAAAGTATCATTCGTTGACGAAGTGGGCGATGCATGGGAAGAATACAACGTATTCCATCATAAATTCCTTACATGGCTTGATGTAAATGGCTATAATACTGAAGAAGTAAAGAAATATAACGACGATCAGATCGAAGAACTCGTAAAGAAGTCGCCTTACTATAAAGCAACCTCTGCCGATGTGGATTGGTTAAGTAAAGTTCACATGCAGGGCGCTATTCAGAAATGGGTAGACCACTCCATCAGTGTAACCATCAACCTTCCAGAAAATGCCACCGAAGATCTCGTGGATGAACTTTACAAAACAGCATGGAAGAGTGGTTGCAAAGGTGCAACTGTATACCGCGAAGGCTCACGCTCTGGCGTTCTTATCTCGAATAAGAAAGAAGAAAAAAAGGCTGAATCGCCAGGTATGATGAGCGAACCATTGAAACGCCCTAAAGTTTTGGAAGCTGAAATTATCCGCTTCAAAAACGAAAGCGAAGAATGGATTGCGTTTGTTGGTATTCTTGAAGGCAGACCTTACGAAATCTTTACCGGTTTGAAGGACGAAGAAATGTTCCCGATTCCGAAATCGATTACCAAAGGGAAAATCATCAAGAACAAGGACGAAGATGGAAACACACGTTACGACTTCCAATACATCGATAAATACGGGTACAAGAACACCCTCGGTGGTCTGTCGCATATGTTTAACAAGGAATACTGGAACTATGCCCGACTAATCTCTGGCGTATTGCGCTACGGCATGCCTATTGCCGACGTTGTTAACCTTATATCGTCGATGACTGTGGATAGTGACACTATTAACACATGGAAAAATGGTGTTGTACGTGCTATTAAACAATATATCCCTGATGGAACCAAAGTCCCTAAGGGTAAATGCGGCGAATGCGGAAGCGAAAATGTAGTATATCAGGAAGGTTGCCTAACCTGCAAGAACTGCGGATCGAGCAAATGCGGATGACGCAAATAAATTAAATCAGCATAAAAAGGCTGGGATCTTCGGATTCCAGCCTTTTCTGTTCGTGTACCTTTGGGGTTTAACTAATTTTTCGCAAGGCTTTATCAACAATCTCCAGGTCGGTAGTACCTCTGAACCCGCTAAAACCTATAGATAGCTTGGTTCCATCTCCAAACGTAAAAGGTTGCCCGCCAATCCAGCCAACCATATCAGGCATATTGATACCGTATTGATGATGATCGATCTGATCGGTAAAAACAAGCTTTTCGTAATCACCAGTTCGCATACCCGTAATCCAAACCTGGCTGGCCTTTGTCCATGCTATTTTAAACGAATCGCGACCACGAAGTTTATCAGTTCCAAATATTTTCCCATAGACCTGGCCCCATTCATCAATAATACAAACGGATACAACCTCTTTTGAAATGGCATAATCCTCTGGTACTTTCATATAAACCGGCACGAGTTCGTCCAGGGCTGAGATTATCTTATCGACCTGTATTACTATTTCTTTATGTTCCATGTTGTTTTATTTAATTTCTTACGTACCAAAGCAAGTTAAAAAGATTTAGTACAATTCCAAAACCCCAATCGGGATGCATTTAGGTCTTAGATTAGTCTAAATTACTAAACAATAAAAACAACAAGGTGTTTATAGGTCAATAGCTTGTGAAGCGTCGTAACTCCTAGTAATGAAAAGAATCGAATTATTATAAACATTCTCGCCCGTTTTTTAGTATAACGAGACGAACATTGCTATAATTTTGCGCGAATATTTTTGTAAATAAATCATAATGCCAAATTCAATTGTTGGATTCTTCAAGCACAAAGTAATACCTACATCTAAGAAATACTGGGAAGTATACAAAAATTTCAATAACACGATGAAACAAAAGCCTTATTGGTTAAGGGCGCTCTACTTAACTGGCAAAATTTGTTTCTGGATACTTGTTTTCCTTATTGCCGTTGACATGAACTTCTTATGGCTTTTTGGCCGTTCTCCGAAACTTCACGATTTGAATAATCCGCAACTTGAGATAGCATCTGAGCTTTACTCAGCCGACTCAGTACTTATCGGACGATACTTTGATAAAAACCGAACACCTGTTAAGTATGAAGAAATCTCTCCATTACTTATCAAGACCCTCGTGGCTACCGAAGATCAAAGGTTTTATCAGCATCACGGCTTTGATATCCGGTCGTCTCTGTCAGTTTTCTACTATATGGCCAAGGGTAAAAAGCGTGGAGGCAGCACCATTACACAACAATTGGTAAAAAATCTTTTTAAAACCCGCTCCAATTATTCGAAAGGACTGCTGGGGCATATTCCTGTTGCCCGCACTATTATTTATAAAACCAAAGAATGGATCAATGCATTGAAGCTGGAATTATTCTACAACAAAGAAGAAATACTTACGCTATACCTGAATACAGTTGACTTCGGAAGTAACTCCTACGGAATACATACCGCAGCAAGTGTTTACTTTAGCACACTCCCTTCGAACTTAAACGAAACGCAGTGTGCAACCTTAGTGGGTATGTTAAAAGCTCCTACTTACTACAGCCCGGTTCTTAATCCGAAGAATTCCATTGAACGGAGAAATGTTGTATTGGGATTAATGCAGGAACACAACGTAATAAGCCAAATGCAACTTGATTCTTTAAGAAAGCTCCCGCTGGGACTGGTTTATAATCCGGGCACAGCCGAAGAAAATGCAGGATACTTCAGCGACGCGGTTGCACGATACCTCAAAAGCTGGCTCAAAGAAAACGACTACGATCTGTACAGGGATGGTCTGAAAATATATACCACACTTGACTCACGGTTGCAGGAATATGCAGACACCTCAACCCAGCAGCAAATGAAGCAGTTGCAACGCAACTTCGACCGGTATATAGGCGATAAAGACCCATGGCAGGACGAAAAAGGTGAGCCCATCCCCGGATTCATCGATGGCCTGATCAAGCAGGAAAAAATTTACAGGAAATTGTCCAAACGTTTCGACGGAAATGAAGACAGCATCAATTATTACCTTAACCTCAAACACCGCATGAAAGTGTTTACCTGGAAAGGCGAAAAAGATACCTCATTCAGCCATCTCGATTCATTACGTTACTTCAATAAGTTTCTTCACGGATCGCTGGTTTCCATGAATCCCGAAAATGGACATATTTTAACCTGGGTTGGGGATATCGATTACAAATACTTTAAGTTCGATCACGTAAAGCAATCCAAACGCCAACCGGGATCTACATTTAAAACATTTATATATACAGCAGCAATCGATAATGGCTATGGTCCATGCGACGAAGTAACCGATTCGCCAGTATCTATAACTTATACAGAAAACGGCGAAGAAAAAACCTGGTCGCCACAAAACGTTTCGTGTGTATTTACCGGCGATTCGGTAACGCTCAAGCATGCTTTTGCCCGGTCCATCAATTCGGTTGCAGTAAGGATGACGAAAGAGCTGGGATGGCACAAAATAATTGACTATGCGCACAAGATGGGTATTACCACTAAACTGCCCGATGTTCCCTCGGTTACCATTGGCTCAAGTGATGTATCGCTCTTCGAGCTTGTAAATGCTTACTGCCCCATTGTGAATGGCGGTTACCGTGTAGAGCCTATGCTCGTAACACGTATAGAAGATAAAGATGGTAACGTATTAAAAGAATTTGAAGTACAGAAGAAACGTGTACTCAGCGAAGAAACTGCATTTCTGATGGTACAAATGCTGCGTGGCGGACTTTCGGAGCCTCACGCAACCACTCAAGCCCTATTTGCCTACGATCTGTTCCGCTCGAAAATTGAATTTGGCGGAAAAACAGGCACATCCCAGAATTACTCCGATGGATGGTTTGTTGGCGTTACCCCGAAGATCATTGGCGGCGCATGGGTAGGCGGCGAGTATCGGAGTATTCATTTCCACTCAAATACACAAGGCGAGGGATGTCACACGGCATTACCCATTTTTGGCCGATTTATGGAGAAAGTACTGAAGGACAAAAAATATGATTACCTGAAAGTGGCATTTGAAAAGCCCAAGGGAACAAAGATATCCAAATACTATTCGTGCCACACGGTTTTGCCCAAAGATACCCTTGCAACCGATTCCTTGGCAATAGATTCAACACTCGTGCTTAATTAAGATATTCTGTCAGCTTCGTTGACGCGCGCGTTTGTAACGCGTGCCAGCCTTTTGAAACAAAAAAACGGCCCCGAAAAAATCCGGGGCCGTTTACTATTTATAAACCTGAATCAAAATCTACGAGTAAATCCATATTCTAACAACTACTAACTTCTTAAAGTTTTCGAATAATTTGTCTGCGTCGCAGATTCACAGTTCCTCACGGAAGTGGTATTGGTAAACCTGGCAATTGAACACCAGATTTTATATTGTATTTATTAACTTCTCTTTACTATATTACAGCCAGCTCTTTTCCTACTTTGATAAAAGCATCCAAAGCCTTGTCAAGATGTTCCTTTTCGTGTGCTGCGGATACCTGTACCCTAATTCTGGCCTGGTCTTTCGGCACTACCGGGTAAAAGAACCCAATAACGTAAATGCCTTCCTTTAATAACCGGGCCGCAAATTCCTGTGAAAGCTTGGCATCGTATAGCATTACGGCTACTATTGAGGATTGTGTAGGTTTTATATCGAATCCTGCCTTGGCTATTCTTTCTTTGAAGTATTCGGTATTATATACGAGTTTATCATGCAAAGCGTTACTATTTTCCAACATATTGAACACCATAAGGCTTGCATTCGCAATTGCAGGAGGTATAGAATTGGAAAATAAGTATGGACGGGATCTTTGCCGAAGTAACAAAATGATTTCCTTACGGCCAGTGGTAAAACCTCCTATACCACCTCCAAAAGCTTTGCCTAATGTTCCCGTGATGATATCAACCTGTCCCCGCACATTGAACAGCTCGGTTATTCCCTTGCCTGTTTTACCAACGACTCCTGCTGAATGACATTCATCAATCATAATCATTGCATCGTACTTCTCTGCAAGCTTGCAGATTTTATCCAATGGAGCCACGTTACCATCCATGGAGAACACAGCATCGGTAACAATTAACCGGAATCGCTGCTTCTGGGCTTCAATAAGGCATTTTTCCAACTCGCCCATATCGGCATTGGCATAGCGATAACGCTGTGCCTTGCAGAGGCGCACTCCATCGATAATGGAAGCATGGTTCAGCGAATCGGAGATAATAGCATCCTCCTCACCCAATAGAGGTTCGAAAACCCCGCCATTCGCGTCGAAGCAGGCTGCATATAGTATGGTATCTTCAGTACCAAAGTATTTGGCTATTTGCTGTTCCAGTTGCTTGTGCAAATCCTGGGTTCCGCATATAAAGCGCACGGAAGACATACCAAACCCATGGGTATCAAGACCGTGCTTTGCAGCTTCAATTATTACTGGATTATCAGAAAGTCCCAGATAATTGTTGGCACAGAAATTCAGCACTCCCTCACCTGTTTCGAGCTTAATAACTGCGGTTTGCGGCGTAGTAATTATTCTTTCCGTTTTATATAGTCCGGCTTCGCGAATGGATGCCAGTTCGTTTTCAAGATGATTCTTAATTTTCCCGTACATACCTGTTGAATTTAATTTACTAACCTTGCTTTTTCTTCATTTCGTCAATCATAATTTCCGTCATTCGGGCTAAATTGTAGGTGTGTGTAAAACCCCAATCATTGCGGGCCACAGAATCATCAATACTGTGAGGCCATGTATCGGCTATAGCTTGGCGGAAATCGGGTTTATAAGATATTGTAAACGAAGGAATATGCTTTTTTATTTCTTCGGCCAATTGAGCCGGTGTAAAACTAAGTCCTCCCAAGTTATAGCTGGACTTGATCGACAATTTGGAAGCATCAGCTTCCATAAGCGCTATGGTTGCTTTAATGGCATCGGGCATAAAAAGCATGGGGAGAGCTGTATTCTCACTCAAAAAACATTCGTAATGGCCCTTTTTCACTGCATCATAAAATATCTCCACTGCATAATCGGTTGTGCCGCCACCAGCTTCCGTTTTGTAGCTAATCAAACCCGGATAACGTATACTGCGGATGTCGAGCTTATATCTCCTGTTATAGTATTCAATCCACCGTTCACCGGCCTGCTTTGTTATACCATAAACAGTACGGGGCTCCATAACGGTTAACTGACCTGTGTTATCGGGTGGTGTTGTTGGACCGAAAATAGCTATTGAGCTGGGCCAGAAAACACGCTTGATTTCCTCTACTTCTTTCGCCAAATCCAGAATGTTCATGAGGCTATCCATATTGATATGCCACGCCTGAACAGGTATGCGCTCCGCATTTCCTGAAAGAACGGCGGCCAGATGATAGATTTGCGTTATTTTATGGCGGATTACAAAATGAATAAGCCGCTTATCGTCCATTACATCTAATATCTGGAAAGGTCCTCCCTCTGTAATGTCCTTAGGAGCTTGTTTTATATCGGTAGCAAAAACATGTTCCGCACCATAGCTCTTTCTGAGCTCCAACGTAAGTTCCGAACCGATTTGTCCTGCTGCACCAATAATAAGAATGTTTTCCATACCAAAGCGCTTTATAAGCTTTTATCAAAATTACACCTTAAAAGTTCGAATAATTGTGATTTTTGGCAGGAGTGCGAAAATGTTTTACAACAGAAGAAAAGCTGTATACAAATAAAATAATCGGTGTGTTTTTTAAGAAAAGAGGGTATTATCAGGCAGTACTATTTATCTTTGCAAAAATTTAACCTATGACTGAAAAACGTATTCGCGTTCGTTTTGCGCCCAGTCCCACCGGGCCGTTACACATTGGAGGCGTCCGTACTGCCTTATATAACTATCTTTTTGCCAAAAAACATGGCGGCGACTTTCTGCTGCGTATTGAAGATACCGACCAGGGTCGTTTTGTGCCAGGTGCCGAGGATTATATTATAGAATCGCTGAAGTGGGCAGGCATTACTCCCAATGAAGGAATTGGCTTTGGAGAGGGGCCACATGCCCCATACAAACAAAGCGAGCGTAGGGAAATTTACAAGAAATACGCCGATCAGTTGGTAAATGAAGGCAAAGCATATTATGCCTTTGATACGCCCGAAGAACTGGAGAAGTTACGTAAGGAACTGGAAGAAAGTAAAGCTTCAAACACCAGCTACAGCTACCATGTACGAGGTAGGATGAAAAATTCGCTTACGCTTCCGCTCGAAGAAGTGCAACAACGCATTGCCTCTGGTAGTCCGTACGTTGTGCGCATTAAGATGCCCGAAAACGAAATCATCAAAGCCGACGATATTATTCGCGGACACATTGAGGTAAATACTGCAACCCTTGACGATAAAGTACTTTTTAAATCGGATGGTTTACCAACCTACCATTTGGCAAACATTGTAGACGATTACTCGATGCAAATTACCCATGTAATCCGCGGCGAAGAGTGGTTACCTTCACTCCCATTGCACGTATTGCTTTACAGATACCTGGGTTGGGAAAGTGTGATGCCGCAGTTTGCTCATCTACCCTTGCTTTTAAAACCCGATGGTAAAGGAAAGCTCAGTAAACGCGATGGCGACCGGCTCGGATTTCCTGTATTCCCAATGAACTGGAAAGATCCGTTCAGTGGTGAGCTCTCTTCGGGATATCGCGAAGCAGGTTACACGAAGGATGCATTCATAAACATCCTCGCTTTTCTGGGATGGAACCCTGGTACAGAGCAGGAACTATTTACATTGGATGAATTAGCGCAGGCTTTCTCGCTCGATCATGTTCATAAGGCAGGTGCCCGCTTCGATTTCGAAAAGGCAAAATGGTTCAACCATCAATATCTGGTAAAATTGAGCGATACAGAAATCGCAAAAGCCTTTAAATCCATACTTGCAGAAAAAGGCATTACTGCCAGCGATGACAAAATAGCCGTTATTTGTGGATTGGTAAAGGACCGCGTAAACTTTGTAAAAGAGATTTGGGACCAGGCATCGTTCTTTTTTGTTGCACCTGAAAGTTACGACCCTGAAGCCATTAAGAAACGGTGGAAGCCAGAAACTCCTGCGCTCCTGAATGGCGCCAAAGAAGTCATTCAAGCCATCGAGCCTTTTACAGCACAGAATATTCATGACGTTCTTCATGGTTATATCGAAAAGAACCAGTTAAATATGGGAGGCGTGATGGTTCCCATACGTATAGCACTGGTAGGAACTACCAAAGGACCGGATTTGCAGGTAATTATGGAACTACTCGGTAAAGACGAAGTAATTCGAAGGATTGAAAAAGCATTGTCATTGATAAAGTTGCCATAATTCATTAATTTCGGGGCTTCAAATAAAAAAAGGAAATCCCATGCAAAATATATTAAACCCAAGCAGAATTGTACTATGTGTGACAGTTCTGCTTTTTTTCATTTACATTGGCTTCGGCCAATGATTATTGGCGTGCAGAATACCCAACAGCAGATGCCATTGCAGCTAAAACAAAAAAAGTGAAGGATGTTGACAAGCTTGCCAAGGCCCTAACTGAAGACCTAAAAGAGCCTGTAGACAAATATAGGGCCATCTTCACATGGATTGCATTAAATATTACTTACGATTGCAAAGCTTTCAAAACTCAGGATTTTTCGAACATAGAACCTGCAAAGGTTTTAGCCAAGGGAAAATCGGTATGCGAAGGATATTCAGCATTATTCGAGGCCATGTGTAAGGCTGTTGGTTTGGAATGTTCGACAATTGCCGGCTGGACAAAGAATAGCCTCGGAAAGATAGGCAGCGAGTTTGCTCCTAATCCCACCCATGCCTGGAATGCTATACAACTCAACAAAAAATGGTACCTGATTGATGTAACCTGGGCAGCTGGTGCAACTGAAGGGAATTGTGATAAATTTATCAAGGAATTCACGCCGGTTTACTTCTGTACTCCCCCCGATGTCTTTATGATGAACCATTATCCACAGGACGAAAAATGGCTGCTGGGTGCAAAAGTCTCAAAAAAGGAGTTTCAGCAGGCTCCCCATTTCTTTCGCAAAGCATTGGAGCATAATGTAAAAAACCTTAAGCCTGCAAACGGCATACTTCAATACAAGAAAGGGATGACCCTGGACTTCCAGTTTTCCATTGATAAGCCTGTAAAAAGTATTACCGTGAAACCCATTGAAGAAACATATGGTACGGAAATGAAGTACAAACAAAGCGGCAATAAAGTTAGCTTTGCGTACACATTGCCGCGAAAAACCAAGTATTTACTGGTATTTTTCGATCTACAGGGTGCCATTGTATACAAGGTTGAATAATAATGAAAATAGCCGCATGCCAACAATAATCGTAATTGCGTAAACATGAAAATCATCGTCAATACACGGTTGTTGATCTCACACAAATTAAGCGGCCTCGGATGGTTTACCTTTCATACGTTACAAAGGATGGTGAAAGCGCATCCGGAGCACCAATTCATATTTTTATTCGATCGACCTTATGAAGAGCAATTCATTTTCGGGCCAAACGTAATTCCGGAGGTGGCATTCCCGCCCACG
Organism: Bacteroidales bacterium; assembly: GCA_036261135.1. GTDB lineage: Bacteria > Bacteroidota > Bacteroidia > Bacteroidales > JAAUTT01 > JAAUTT01. Next base: position 8,089 of record DATALJ010000078.1, on the reverse strand, counting down.
CGCCACCCGCTGCTTGTTTACCTTTGGCTCGAATATGCCCTTCCTGGTATATTTAAGAAGCACAAACCAGATGCATTCTTCTCGCCAGATGGTTTTCTTTCTTTAAAGATGAAAGAAATTCCGTCTGTTCCTGTTATTCACGACCTCAATTTCGAACATTACCCGTCCGATCTGCCTTTTGCTGACCGTACATTCTACAAACGTTATATACCAAAGTATGCACGCATGGCCCGACGCATAATCACTGTTTCAGAATTTTCGAAAAACGATATAAACAGGTTATACCATATTCCGTTGGATAAGATTGATGTGGCGTACAACGGGGCAAGCGAAATATTTGCACCGGTTTCCGTGGATATAAAGCAACAGATTAAGTCGGAACTCACCGCCAATTGCGATTTTTTCGTTGCCATAGGCGACCTTTTACCAAGAAAGAACATTGCTCGGCTGTTGCAGGCTTATGAATTATTTAAAGACCAAACAGGAAGCAACGTAAAGCTGGTAATTGTCGGACAAAAGCTGTTTCACACTTCGGAAATTGAGCGCACCTACCAACAATCGAAATACAGGGATGAGATAGTTTTCACGGGACGTTTGAGTAACGAAAAGCTTAAAGAGGTTCTTGCATCGGCTCTTTCGCTGGTATATGTTTCGTATTTCGAAGGATTTGGGATACCTCTGGTGGAAGCCATGTATGCAGATGTTCCTGTAATTACGTCCAATGTAACAGCTATGCCTGAAGTTGCCGGAAATGCAGCATTACTTGTCGATCCATTTTCGACGAACAGCATAGCAGATGCAATGCAGCAAATATTCAAAGACGGAAATCTCCGAACGGAACTGATTAACAAAGGTAGATTAAGGCGTGAATCCTTCCATTGGGATCATACAGCTATGAAGATATGGCAGAGCATTGAAAAAGCCGTAAATGCTTAGTCAAAAGAAAGCGAGAGCTGCTCATCGAACAAATTGAACGATTTGCGATGATAATCGCAAATGCCATGGGCCGCAATGGCCTTACGGTGGGCTAATGTAGGATAACCTTTATTACTGTTCCATTGATATATAGGAAACTCAAGGTGTAAATTTTCCATATACTCGTCGCGATGGGTTTTAGCGAGGACCGATGCAGCTGCAATGGAATAATAAAGTGCATCACCCTTTACAATCGTTTTGTGTGGTATATCGCCGTATGGAAGAAAATAGTTACCATCGATAATTACAAAGCCGGGCCTCTGTTTCAACTTCTCCAATGCTTTATGCATCGTATATATGGAGGCTTTCAGTATATTATGCTTATCGATAAACAGATTATCCGAGCTTTCAACAGCCCAGGCAATGGCTTCGCGTTCTATTTCGCAGCGAAGGCAATCGCGTTGTTTTTCAGTAAGCTGCTTCGAATCATTCAGTAATGGATGAAAGTAATCGACAGGAAGTATTACGGCAGCAGCAAAAACAGGACCGGCAAGGCAACCGCGGCCAGCTTCGTCACAGCCGGCTTCCATATAATCCGTTTGATAACAACTTTTAAGATCTGCCATAAACTACAAGCTTCTTTCAATTGCGTTCCAAAGCGCCTTGGCTGAAACATCCCAATTATACGCCATCCGTCGTTTCCGACCATTCACGACCAATTGATTTCTGAGGTTGGCATCGGATGCTATTCTGTTCATCGCTTCTACTATAGAGTTCAAATCAGTAGGATCGGTATATATAGCAGCTTCGCCTGCTACCTCAGGCATCGAAGTAGTGTTTGAGGCAATTATTGGTATTTCAGCATACATGGCCTCTGCCATTGGAATTCCAAAACCTTCGAAAAAAGGAATAAAGACCAAAGCCAGAGCCGACCCCATAACGAGAGCTATGTTCTCTGACGAGAGACGTCCGGTAAACAAAACCTCGTTTTTGTACTCCATTGCCTTGTATGTATCTTCAACCTGCTGCGAAAGGAATTTCTTCTCTCCCACAATAATTAACTTGTGATCTGTCTGAAATGTTGTTTTGAATTGGTTGAAAGCTTTAAGCAATCCATCAATATTTTTTCGCGGATGCTGAGCGCCTATAAAAAGAAAGTATTCAGAACCCATGGAATAACGAGCCCTTGTGCCATTTTTTTCCTCCTCGGTAAGAACTCTGTAGTTTTCATGTGCCCCGTTATAAACCACATCAATTTTATCGGCAGAAACAGCAAAGCTAGAGCTGATATCCTGTTTCGAGTATTCAGAAACGGTAACAATCCGACGTGCTTTCGAAGCAAATTGGGGGAAGAAATGTTTGAGGTACCAGCCTTCGATTAATGCAACATCGTTGGATCGATGGTAAAAGTTGATGTCGTGAATAGCAGCTACCTGGGGGATATTGAGCTTTAAACTCAGGAACCCGTCGGGCGAAAAGAATACATCAGGGTTAATTTTCCGAATTACACGTGGCAGAGCCCATTCGAACCAGGCTATCCAAAGAAGCGGATAACTAGCCGGAGGCCGCACAAGAACAGGGTGCACGTTGGATGCAAATATAAACTCCTTGTCGAATGCGCGATCGAACAGGAAATAAAACTCATGTTCAGGATGTGCGGCCACAATACGCTTCATGTGTTCGTATGTAAACCAACCAATCCCTTCCAGACGATCTTTAACTAAAAAGCGCGTATTTACTGCTATTTTCACGAGTAAAATTTAGGGTTTATTTACGTCGTGTAACACGGGTTACTCCGGTTAAAAATAGTAAAATATTATGGAAAAACTTCCACTCATTAAAAGAATTCATTTTCTGCCATTTAGCATTCAGCATTCCGGAAAGCGTTTATTGAAGTTTATTTGTACTTTTAAGCCGGTAAAATAAACGATTCTTTCTGACTTTGAAAAAGAAGTTTCTCATAAACCTTATACTTCTGGTTATCCTTAATCTTCTGGTTAAGCCATTCTGGGTGTTTGGGATAGACAGGACTGTTCAAAACCTTGTAGGATCGGCAGAGTACGGAATGTTATTTGCCCTGTTCAACATATCTGTTATATTTAATATTTTATTGGATTTAGGTATTACCAATTTCAACAACAGGCATATTTCCCAGCGGCCCGAAGCTTTTTCTTCTGTTTTCCCCAGAATTATTGGTATAAAGCTGGCGCTTGCCTTTATTTACGCCTTGGTGGTGCTGAGTGCCGGGTTGATTATCGGATACGAAAAGAGACAAATGCTGCTTATGCTGCTGCTTATCACTAACCAGTTTGTTGTTTCTTTTACACTTTATCTGCGTTCCAACATAAGCGGGCTACAATACTATACAACCGACAGCATCCTATCGGTTTCCGATAGAATAATAATGATTACAGCCTGCATTGTTGCTTACTATGCACATTTCAAAGGTACCACCATTACAATAGAATGGTTTGTGCTGATTCAAACATTTTCCTATGTTCTTTCTGCATTCATTGTACTGAGCGTGCTCCTTTCCAAAACGGGGTTGAAAAAAATAAAGTTTGGCACAGCAATCAATTGGGACATAGTAAAAGCAGGTCTTCCTTACGCTTTACTCATCTTTTTAATGAGCATGTATAGCCGCATAGACTCTATCATGCTCGAAAGACTTTTGCCGGATGGGAAAGAACAGGCAGGTATTTACGCGCAATCCTTCCGGATTCTGGATTCTGTAGTAATGATGCCGATACTTTTCGCGGGTTTATTGCTTCCTATGTTTTCCAAATTACTAGGAAGTAAAGAAAACGTTGCCCCACTGCTGAACCTCGCCTTTAAATTGTCATGGGTTATTGCGGTTGCATTCTCGTTAGCAGCAGGTTACTATAGCAGGCCTATTATTGACATGCTTTATAATCATGGATCAATGTATTCTGCTCGGGTTTTCACTATTCTTACTTTTAGCTTTATTCCCGTTTCGGTGGTATATATATATAGCACGCTGATAACAGCCAGTGGCTCTTTAAAATGGTTGAATATCGTATCACTAATATCTGTATGCATCAATATTGCGCTCAATATTGTTCTTATACCACACTACAAAGCAATAGGCGCAGCTATCGCCTGCCTTATAACACAAACCATTGCTGCTATTGCCCAAATATTACTTGTAAAAAACCAGTTTCAAACGGTGTTTGCTTCGTTCAAAAAATTTGCCTTTTTTACACTTATGGCTTTAGTTCTTGCTCACATTCTTTATATCGTTGTAAGTGACTGGATTTTCGGGTTTTTGGCGATTGGACTGGCCATTGCCTTTCTGGGCTTTATTACTAAAATGATACCTTTTAAAAATATAACAAGGTTATTGATTCCGGCAGACTTCAAAAAGGAAGGAAATTGTTCATAAGTTTTTAATAACTTTTACACTAAACCCCTTTTACACTCTAGGAAAAGTAGCATATTAGCACTACAATTTGCGGACTTCTAAACATTATACCAGTGAAGCAAAAAAGAAGCAGAGAAGAAGAGTTAAAAAGAATAAACAAAAAGGTTATTGCTTTTAATAACAAAGAGTTAAAAGCTATTGATTATTACTGCAAGAAATACCGTGTTGAAAACAAAACACGTTTTATGCGCGAAGCTATAATCACTGTAATTCTGAAAAAATTCGATGAGGATTATCCTACACTTTGGGATGGGCAGTTAAAACTATTCCCTCATTATTAATTTGTTTTCATTAAACCCATATATACAACAAAAGCCTCTACTGGTAATCCAGAGAGGCTTTTTTAATATGATAAATCAGATTAATCGACAACTGTTGCTAAACTAACCAATTGGTTATTCACCTTTAAACCTGTTTTTTGCAGATTCGACCGGCTCATTTGAAACTTTTGTTTGCCATCCTCTTCGATAAAGTTAATTCCTGCGCCTTTAGAAATTAAACCATAGCGTTCCGTAATAATCAACGTATTTTTACCAGGTGCCGAAGAAGAAAGTGCTGCTATTTGTGAACTGGCATCCGACGATATAAAAACAATATGACAATTGTTGATTTCAGCAGCTGAAGCGAACTTCTTAACCTTGATTGTTTGAGCGCCAACTTTTCGTCCTTCAGCAATGGTTATCAACTCATTATACACCGAAGACTTCCCTAGTACGCCAATAGTAAATTCGGATGAATTGGCAGAAGGCCACTCTATATAACGTGTAAAATTGTAAATAAATAAAGCCTGATACTTTTCAGAGCTTTGAGCATTCACACTCCCAACTAATGCTACCAATAGCATTATGCTAACTAAACTAATCTTTCTCATTTTTACTATCTCTATTTTAACTGCTCCATTTAACGGAAAGAAATTTTTTTGGTTACAAATAGGTGACTAATATCACCTTAAAAAGCGTATAATTAACGCTAACCAGCTTTCCGAAAGGCAACCACAAATAATGAGATTCGATACAAAGTAATTATCTTTGCCCCGAATTTATAATTTTTACTGATGAGTTATCCTACAATAGATCCCAAGGCAGAGGCATTGATTTTTGATTTGGACGGAACGCTTGCAGATTCGATACCTGTGCACAATGCCTGCTGGCACGAGGTATGTAAGGCTTTCAATTACAAATACAACGAACAGCTTATGTTCCAAATGACCGGCATGCCTACACGAAAATTTGCAGAATACATTAAAAATGACAGTAAATGCAGTATTTCGGTGGATGATATCATGAAAAACAAGCAAGCTCTGTTTATAAGCAAAATAGGAACCATTAAACCTATAGAAAAAGTAGTAGCTCTGGTTAAACAATGTCATGGGAAATACCCAATGGCCATAGGTACAGGTGGAGGACGTAAAAGTGTGGGCCAAATGCTCGACGCTCTGGACCTTCGCAAATATTTCGATGTTATTGTAACCGCTGATGATGTTGAGAACCATAAGCCCGAACCAGACACATTCCTTAAATGCGCTGAATTAATGAATGTGCACCCATCCCAATGCCAGGTTTTCGAGGATGGTGAACCGGGTATTAAAGCTGCACGTAAGGCGGGAATGATGGTTACCGATGTAAAAGCCTTTTATTAAAAGTGTGCGCCGATGAACAAAGAATACCTACTACCCCATTTTAAGAATTTATCGGCTCAACTGCCCATTGAAACCATTTCCCGTAAGATTGCACAAAGCCACCCAGAGTACGAATCCATAGATTGTGTAAACTGGCCAGCCTTCCCATATAAACCCACCGTTGAATTTACCATGGCTATGCTGGGCAATGGAATTTTTATACACTTTAAAGTGAACGAAAGCCATTGTTTAGGAAGATTCACCAACGACAAAGAGCCGGTTTACAAAGATTCCTGCGTGGAGCTATTTATAGATCCCGCCAATGACGGCACTTATTATAACTTCGAATTCAACTGTATAGGTACTATGCTGCTTGGATACGGAGCATCGCGCCACAACCGTGAACAAGCTCCTGATAACGTATTCAAAGAAGTTAAAAGATGCCCCTCGCTTGGCCATAAGCCTTTGGATGCCGCACAAGATACAAACTGGAGTCTTGAAGTTATCATCCCGTTTTCAGCTTTTTTCAAACACCAAACCGGCTTATTTACGGATCATTCATTTAAATGCAACTTGTATAAATGCGGTGATGAAACCAATACACCGCATTACGTTACATGGAACCCAATAAAAACAGAAAGGCCGGATTTTCACCGGCCTGAATATTTTGGAAATGCTGTTATAAAGCATTCTAATCTTCTGTAAATAGTATCTTAGCTCAACAAGCTTATATATATACCTGTAATAATAGCCGAGGTAATAACTCCGCTAATATTAGCTCCCAAAGCCTCCGACATGATAAAGGCGTGTGGGTTTACTTTACTTACTTCCTTCTGTGCAACTTTAGCTGTTGTAGGAACACAGCTCACTGCAGCAATCCCAATTGTTGGATTATAGTTGCCGCGCTTAATAATATACATTACGTATCCACCAATAATCCCGCCAATACCTGACAAAAGCAAAGCCACAATACCTAAGATTAATAAAATAAGGATTTTAGGATTAAGCAATAAATGTGCTTCACAAAGTATTCCTAACAATATGCCTAATAAAAAGGTAGATCCATAAAGAAGCGGACCTTCAATAAATGAACGCACATGAGTAAGCCCCGATTCGCGAATAGCTATACCTATGAACAATGAAAAGAACAATGGCGCAGCCACAGGGAATAACAAGCACAAAACGACACACAAAATAACGGCAAAACCAAGTTTAGTAGATGAGGAAATGGGCTTTACCTTTCTTGTAGGGTCTGGCTTCATTTGTATACCACGGTATTTCTTAGGTATCATCAGGCGAATAAGGTAAGGATAGCCTCCATACGTAAGCCCTAAATACAGGTAGGCTACCACCGTAATGGGAACAAACAGATTCTTAGCCAAACTGAGCGATGTAAAAAGAACCATAGGCCCATCGGCACCCCCTACCATGGCAACCGAGGCCGATTCGTGAAGATTTAAACCGAAAGCTATAGCAATAGGAATGGTTGCGAAAGTTCCCAATTCACCAAACATAGCCACAAACATACTGGAAAAAGGTCTATATAGAATATAGCTGATATCAAGCATAGTACCAATACCCATGAAAATAAAACATGCGATTAATCCATTGCTGAACATGAAAGTATATATGGGTTGTAAAAAATTAATCTGAAGAATATCCAAAAGCTTATCTATATCGGTAACCAGCGGATCGAGAAATAAATTTCCCTGAGTTCCTCCTGGCATAAACATCGAAGCAGCATTAATTGTAGCCATACCCAAACCCATTGGGATCATCAAAAGCGGTTCCAGAACGCCTTTTCTACCTAAATAAACAAGTAAAATACCAAGCAACATTAAGCCTATGCGCGCGTAAGCAATAACAGGTTCGGATACCAGCAAGGTAGCAATCCCCTGAAATAGCTTCATTAAATCATTTGTTTCCATAAATTTATTATCACAGTTTTATTAAGTTCAATACTCAACCTTTGCTATTACTGGTTTCACTAGTAGTGGTCGACTTTTTAGCTCCTCCGTTTAAACGACTCAGAAACTTCGGATTACTCATAATCTCAAATAAAGCCCAGATTAAAAAGGCTACAAACATGGCTATTAAAAACGAAATGCCATAAA
>DATALJ010000069.1:0-11841 GCA_036261135.1 Bacteroidales bacterium | reverse complement strand
TTGTTCCATAAACCATGAACTTTTAAAGTAATTGTTTCGATACCACGAAAAGCCTTGAAAGATACAATCTACAGGCACTATTATCCTGCGTAACCGCTTCATTGTTTATTTCTCCGGCTCTCCATTTAGGCGAGTTCTTGAATTCCGAGAAAAACTGCATTAAAATGGAATTTATGGAAGCATCTACACCCTTAAGTAATTGTACATCCGAAATCAGCCCGTCCGGTTCAACAAGTTGGTATTACATATCAGGTATTACAAACATAAATAGGGACGCATAAGAATGAGGCTGCATAAAAAGCCTACGAAGATGTCATTCCGGCCTCCGCCGGAATCCCTAATATCTTCGTAGCAAATGAATTACTTTCAGTGAGGGCTTCGCCGTTCCGGCCTCCGCCGGAATGACAAACGAACCGATAACTTACAAGCGAATAAGTTTTTGGCTTATCCTTTCGCCCTTTTTATTGGTAATAACAATGGTATACACGCCAACTCCCAGGCTATTTATTTCAATTCTCTCGAGTTTACCATAAATTGTTTTTTCTAGAACCAGCTTATTATTCAGAGAATAAATCATTACCGTACATTCCTCATCCTTCGCACGTTCAATTTTTATAAAGTCGCGCGCCGGATTGGGGTATATTTTATACGCAGCAACAACCGGTTCGTCGTTTATTCCTGTACTGGAAGTAACGGTAACGTTCAATGTTCGGGCAGCGCCTGCACCACAATTATTCGACGGGGTAACAGTAACCGTTTGCGCCCCGTTGGTATTCCAGGTTATCTCTGCAGAATTGCTGCTGGGAACGATGGTCCCCGCCGTTGCTGTCCATTCGTAGGTGACCCCGGAAGCACTAATCACGTTGTACGCTTCTTTGGTTCCTTTGGTAACGGATGCATTTCCGCTTATTTCCGAAGGTTGCTCAGGAACGTTATTCACGGTTGCCACAATAGCCGTTCTGGAAGCAGAGATACATCCATTTTCGGACACTTCAACATAATAAGTGGTTGAAGCTGAAATAGCGGGAGAAACAAAGCTATTTCCGGAGCCAAGTATATCACCTCCTTCAGCAGCGCTATACCAATTTATGGTACCTGCGTTGGCAGTAGCTTCCAAAGACACTACACCGTTACCGCAACGTGATGCCGGTGTAGTTGCAGCCACAGAAGGTATGGCTTTAATTGTTGCAACAACCTCTGTTCTTGTTGGTGTTGTCGCACCCAAATTTGTAGCATCTACATAAAAAGAAGTGGTGTTATTGAGCGCCGGTGTTGAGAATGACGCTCCTGTACCAAGGCTCACTCCGCCCGTTGCATTGGCATACCAGTTGATGGTTCCTGCACTTGCTGTTGCCTCTAATGTAACGATACCTGCTCCGCACCGCGAGCCCGATGTTACGGAAGCAATGGTTGGAGCGGGTATATATGGTAAGCTTAAAGTGGAGGCAGCTAAACTGTAATTTCCTGCGGCGTCCTGCGCGGCACTGGCAGCAACATCAATGGAGACTGCACCTGCGCCCGTTGCGGTTACCGTAACCGAATAGGAAGCGCCGGAACCTGTTAAATTGCTTGCAGTCCCATTTGTTATGGTAATATCGCTCATATCAAAGCCTGTTACCGGCTCGCTGAAAGTTATAATTATTGTTTTTTGGCGAGTCGCTAATTATTGTTTCCTCTGAAGATATAACAACGGAAGGAGACTGCGCGTCATAAATCCGGGTAAATTGTGCTGCAACAGTATTGTTATTGCCCACAGCATCTGAAGTAACACCAGCTGCAATATTTACAGTAACAAGGCCTTGTTCAGTTGGCGCAATATCAATGGTGTAGTTAGCACCGCTGCCACTCATGGCTACTATTGTTCCATTTGTAACGCTAATATCGACATCGTCGAAACCTGTAACCGGTTCGCTAAAAGTTATGTTTACCGGAATAGGATTACTGTTGGTTGAACCCGTACTTGCAGATGAGATAATAGCCGTAGGAGGAGTGATATCGCATGTACGACTAAACTGCGCTGCCGCTGAACTATTATTTCCTGCATAATCCTGTGCTGCACCAACAGGAAGATCAACTGTAACAACGCCATCGGCAGCAGGATAAATATCGGCGGTCCATTCCTCCTGGTAATAATCCGTTTGAAGGTTTGATGCCGTACCATTCGTTACCACGATATTACTTACTTTAAAGTTCACCACCGTTTCGCTGAACTTCATCTTTACCACAATGGGTTTATCCTTGGTAGGATTCGAGCTGGTGGACGAGATCGTTACGGTTGGCGGTTTCGGATCGTAGGTCCTCTGAAAATAAGGGGCAGCAGTATTACCATTTCCTGCTAAATCCTGAACTGAGCCAGCCGCAATATTTATCGATTTCGCCCCCATATTAGCAGCGAAAGTAACGCTGGCTGTCCAATGAATATTGTCTGTCGTTTGAAGATCGGAAGCAGTTCCACCATAGATTATAATATCGGACAAAGTGAATCCGGTAACAGCTTCACTAAATACAATATTGATGGGAATCGTAAGGAGGTTAGTGGGATCCATCACTGTAGATGTAACGTCTACGCTTGGTGCCTGGCTGTCGTAAATACGGCTAAATTGCGTTGCGGAAGAATTACTGTTACCGGCAGCATCAGTGGTTACACCTGCTGCTACATCCACTTTTACAGTACCTTGTTCCGATGGAATGATATTGATTGTATAGGATGCGCCACTTCCACTAAAGCTTCCTTTAGTTCCATTAGTTACGGTTATATCACTGGCATCAAAGCCTGTAACCGGCTCACTGAAGGTGATGGACACCGGCATAGGAGATGCATTGGTTGGTTCGCTGGTTATTGATGACAAAGTAACCGATGGACCCTGAATGTCGTAGGTGCGGGTAAGCGAGGTTGCTGCAACATTGGCATTTCCAATCAAACTAGTTGCAACCCCGGCAGCCACAGAAACAGTAACCGTTCCCTCAGCCAAAGGAGTGATATTCATCGTATAATAAGCTCCGCTCCCACTCAACGTTCCTTTAGTGCCATTGGTTACGGTTATATCCGATGCATCAAAACCGTTAACAGGTTCACTAAAGGTTATGGTAATGGGTATTGGAGAAACATTAGTAGAATTACTTGTGGTAGATGCTAATGTAACCATAGGAGAAAGGGTATTGTAATTCCTTGTAAGTGAAGCTGCAGCTGTACTGCTATTGCCAGCTGCGTCCGTTGCTACGCCTGCTGCTATAGCTATTATTACAGCTCCCTGGCCGACAGGGGTAATATTGATCGTGTACGAAGAGCCACTACCACTTAAGGTTCCTTTGGTACCATTGGTTACCGTAATATCCGATGCATCAAAGCCTGTAACAGGTTCACTAAAGGTTATGGTGACAGGTATAGGAGATACATTGGTTGTTTCACTGGCAGAAGAGGAAATGGTTACTGAAGGAGATACATTATCAAAGGTACGACTGAGCTGAGCAGCCGCTGCATTTCCATTACCTGCCGCATCAGTTGCCACACCACCGGCAATATTCACCATTACAGCACCCTGTCCCGAAGGCATGATGTTAATAGAATAACTTGCTCCACTACCACTTAAAGTTCCTTTGGTTCCATTCGTTACAGTAATATCATTGGCATCAAAGCCTGTTACTGACTCACTGAATGTAATGGTGACCGGTATAGGAGATGTTTTGGTCGGTTCACCGGCTGAGGAAGTTAGTGTTACCGTAGGAGCTATATTATCATACGTTAGACTTAATTGGGTTGCAGCGGCATTGCTGTTTCCGGCAGCATCGGCTGCCACACCGGCAGCTACATTGATATTAACCGCACCCTGAGCTGCAGGCGTAACATTAAAGTTGTACGTTGTTCCACTACCACTGAAATTGCTAGCCGTTCCGTTGGTAAGCGTTATATCGCCAATTGCAAAACCGGTAACCGGTTCGCTGAAGGTAATGGTTACAGGAATAGGTGAAGATTTCGTGGGATTGGAACTTGTAGAAGAAATAACAACTGAAGGAGCCATATTATCGATTGTATAATAATCTCCCGTATACCCTCCGGTTATCTGATTGCCTGCTTCATCAGCAATTCCTGTTCCACTATCGTTCAGATCTAAACGCAAATTGCCATTACCACTTACTGAATTGACGGTAATTTCGTATGATCCTCCGCTCCCCGTAACAGAGGCAATAGTACCTGTTGCGGTTCCGGTTTTAGTTAACGAAAAGTCGCTCACATCCACACCGGATACACTTTCGGAAAAATTCACACCATAAACAACGGTTGTTGATTTAGTTGCAACCGTAAACGGTGTAACACGGCTTATTGTGTTGATGTATGGAGGCGTCTTATCTATAAAAAAGGTGATACTTGAAGCTCCTCCAATGATCATATTTCCAGCTGCATCTTTTATATCCGTACCACTATTATTCAGGTGTAATTCCAATGTGCCATTTCCGCTAAATACACCAACGGTTACATTTACACTTGTTCCGGAAGAAGCCGAAACCGAAGAAATAGCACCAGTTACCCCCATGGTTGCCAGGGAGAAATCGCTGATGTCTATTCCGCTAACATTCTCGCTAAAATTTACCTGGAAATTAATTATCCCATAATTGTTGTGCGTTGGAGCAAGCCCTAATATAGATGCGATGGGATTCGTCCTATCTATTGTGTAAACTTCTCCACTGGTATATCCTCCACTGAGTGCATTCCCTACATTGTCAGCTATTCCGGTTCCCATGTTTTTCAAATCCAGCCGGATGGTTCCGTCACCAGTAATTGAGCTAACCGTTATATCCCTTGACAAGCCTGTGCCTGAAATACCGGAAATTACCCCATTGGCTGTACCGACGGTGGTTAACGAAAAATCGGCAGCATCTACCCCATCTACATTTTCGCTAAACGTAGCCCTGTAAACTACACTAGTTGCATTCGTTAAGCTTGCGGTAGGAGTTAGCCGACCGATAGCCAAAATTGTTGGCACTTTTTTATCATTTAAGGTTTTAACACCTGCAGTCTGAGCTAACGATGCAGCATTCCCTGCCTTATCATAAACCGAAACCCCATTAGCAGGCATTATTTCAATAGTTTCCGATCCGGAAGGAGTGCCCGTAATCGTTAAAAATAACCTGACTGTTGTTTCTCCACCGGTTAAAGCTGAAGCTGATCCTTCAACAGTATTATCGTTTTTCTTTATAGAACGAATAACTGCGCTGGTTGCAGAGCCTCCGTTCGAAATGAAGGTTAACGAAAACCTGGAAGCAGTTAATGCGGTAGTGCCATCCGCAGATCCATATACTCCTTCGTTGAAATTGATATCGATAAAAGCGTTGTTTGAGGCAAGTATTCCCGAAGTAATAGCCGGAGATGTAACATCCCAGGGGTTTATTGTAAAGCCTGTATTATTGGTTGCCATTGTGTTGGCTGCTAAATCCTGAATTGTACCATTACCACCCGCCACATATGCAACAGTAACCCCTTCTTTACCAGAAGCGGCCATGTTAGCAACCATTAATATCGCATGACTTGCATCGACTTCTTGTGCAGTGGCCAATACAGGATAAGTTGTTCCGGCAGCACCCGTTTCAAAAACCGAAAATCCCCCATTATTGGCATTCGTTAAACCTAGGCAGTTTTCGCTCAAGGTAACCACAATATGGGTATCATCCGTTCTTACTGCACTTACCAATGTGGGTGCCAATTTATCATTCAATGCTTTAGGTCCGGTGGTTTGCGCAGTAACCGCTGCATTCCCGCTCTTGTCAAAAATTGAGGTCCCATTGGCTGGTCTGATCTCAATTGTTTCAACTCCAGACGGAGTTCCGGATACCGACAAAAATACCCTGACGGTTGTTTCTCCTCCAGATAAAGCAGAGGCTGATCCCTCAGCAGTATTATCATTTTTCTTTACCGAGCTAACAACGGCATTGGTTGCTTTACCACCATTCGGACTGAAGGTGATCGAGAGTTTTGAAGCAGATAATGGTGTAGCTCCGTTGGACGCTCCATATATTCCTTCGCTAAAGGTAACGTCAATATAGTTGTTGTTTGAAGCAAGGCTTGTGCCGGTTATGGCTGGGGCGTTTGCATCCACCATTACATTTACAGTGCTTGATACATTATTTAATTTTAGATTGGCTGTAAGCGGTGTAGCGTCCTTGCTTTGCAAGGTACCTCCATCGATGGCTGTTCCCAACGAAATGCCATCGGCATCTTCCTGGCCCGAAACAATCGTATATCGGAATGTTAAAGCTGACGATCCGCTGCCGCTGGCGTATGTGGCCATAACTGTACCTCCTGTATTGAGTGTGACAGGAATATAAGGGGTGCCCGACGCAACAATCACACTTTTGCTGAAATTAACGGTAAAACTTAGGTTTTGACCATTGATATAAGTCCCATTGGCAGGAACAGTAACCGACTTTACCAAGGGAGGAAGTGGATGTATTTTCGCTCTAATTTGATTCTCACTTCCCTGTGTAGAATTAAGCTCTTCACTCCAAACAGCAACTAAATCGCCATTATAATCAATCAATTTAGGGAAATGTGCCCTGTTTGCTGGCGTGTTGTTAATACCTATAGCCACTGCATTACCATCGATAAATGTTCTGGTGGTACCATCATACGAGGCCACACGAACCTGCCTTGGAATTGGGTTTTGCTCCCATGTTACATATAGTTTATCATAAGAAAAGCTGAAAGGGTAATAGGCAACATTAGTCGAGGAATGACACCATCCTATCCCGGTTCCGCCATCAGCAGGGTCGGCAACCCATCCATTTGTTTCGTCATAACGTTTTACACGAACCCTGTTATCTTCAGCCCAGAAAGCATACATTTTCCCATCGTATGCAGAAAGAGAAAGGGGGCCATCATAAAGCGTTGTAGTGGTACTATAATTTAACCCGGTTGGTCCATTTCCATCCACAAAAGTCCATACACTTCCGCCATCGTAACGTTTAACGCGAAGCTGTAATACATTACTGGCAGTATTTTCAGTCCATGCTGCATATAATGTATTGTTGAAAACACAAAGAGTCGAATTAGTTGCATTCTGAGCTTTATCATAGTTAATGCCCCAAAAGGTGCCTCCATCAATACTAGACCAGACAGAGCCATTGTATTTTGCAACACGTATTTGTTGTTTACCCGAGCCTGAAGGTTCTGTTTCTACCCATGTAGCGTATAGCTCATTATTAAATACGATAATGTCAACTTTTATTGCTAATGCTACTGGCAAATTATTAATGTTTGTTCTTCCATCGCCAATGGTATAATTCTCAACAAAAGTCCATGTGCTTCCATTATATTTTTTTACACGAATACGGGTTATTCCATCACCGTATTCGTACCATGCAGCGTATAATGCGCCATTATAAGTTACGATTTTCGGAGACCAAGCATTACTCGCATTTATATTCAATTGCGATTGTCCAATAGGATCCCCCACCGCAGCCCAGGCTGAACCATTGTATTTTTTTACATGTATCTGATCCACTCCTGCAAAGTTTTCTTGCCAGATAGCGTATAATTCACCATTGAAAACAGCTACCGAAGGATAATTAGCATTTGCACCAGTTGTAGAACTAATGCCATAAGTACCTCCGCCATCAATAGAAATCCAGGGTTGAGCATTGGTTTCTGCGATCGAAAGAACCAAAAGCAGTACCGTGATCTGCAAATAAATGTAAATATGTTTCATCGGATTGTTGGATAAGATGTAATTCATAGGGATTATTGAGAACGAACCAACCATATTCATTTATTTATGGCTGGCCCGCTGATGATGACAGACGTGTTATGAGGTTTTGGTAATAACAATCCGGTAGGTGTTTGAAACACCCGAGGAAGTTACAACCACAGTAATTATATTGGTACCCGGGCTTAAACTGATAAGTTGAGACTGTTGCCCGGCAGGAACAGAAATACTGTTTACCTGTATAGAGGCCGATTTGTTGTTGGCATAAGGGATAATCTTAATAGCAGAGCTATCTGCCCCCATGGTTCCTGTATAATTAAATGTTGAACTTGTAAAAGCAGGAGTTAAGGCCAGGTTTGACTCTAAATCGACATCGAAAACAGAAAGCCCGCTCAAAAGAGATCCTGCCCCATCATCTCTTACAACATTAATAGTGTATGTATTCTTCATTCCATTGGAAGCAGTTACGTCTGCTGTTATCATATTATTGCCGACATTGAGTGGTATAGCGGCAGATTTCTGACCTATGTTAACCGCAACACCGTTGATTTTTATAGTTATGCCGGTCACCGCTAGTGGAGTAAAGCTTATTACGGCTACCGTATTGCCAACATTTACCGAATAATTAAACACATTGGATGCAAAAGCAGGACTCAATGCGCCTATGCCAGGCACAAGTCCACTCAAAAAAGCTGTGTTTTGGGCCTCAAAAGCCTGAAACTCTACAATGGAAGCAACGCCATTGTTTATTCCCAAACCCTTTGTTATATATACCCTAAGATACCTGACTCTGGCAGGCATAATTGTCCGGTCTATTGTGCTGCCCGAATTGTTGGTTACCGTATCCAAGTCAAACCAGGAGCTACCATCCAGACTTCCCATTAATTTAAAATCGCGAACATTGTAGTTAGTTGCCCAACCTACAGCGCCCATAAAAGTTACTGTCCAACGATCGATATAATAGGTATTCTGCAGATCGACCCGGAGCCATGCCGGCATTACTGAGCAAATCCATCGGTTTAGCGGAGAATTTGTAATACCATCGGTAGCGCACGAAGCAATAAATGGAGCGCATTCGTTGCTGGCTGTTGTGGGTTTATTTAGGGTTAAATTTGACATATTCGCATTTTCTAATCAATAAACAATAAGTTAGGGTCTAACAGGAAATAAACCTTCGGAAACAATGCAATACCTCATATTGGGGATAGGTTCCAATCCCTGCATATTGGGCAATGCAAAAGTAGTAGGGGCACTGCCTCCATATGTATTGCCAATTAACGCATACAATGCCTGGTACTGACTAACCTGCAATACACTACCATCGCACAACATCCATCCGTAAGGAATAAAATTGTAAGGGAGTAAACTAATGAGTCCTATATAATAGTCCATGTTATTTTATATTATAGTTATTCTCGTGTTGGGTAAACGCCGGCAGTGCAAATGTAGTATTCCATGCCAGATACAGGCGAAGCGCCTTGGAGATTAGGAATGCCGTATGTTGTGCGCCCATCGCCTCCAAATTGATTACCTAAAAGGGAATACAAGGCAGTGTTCTGTTGGATAATAAGGGATTGTCCCTGGCACAGTATCCAGCCTCTTGGGGCATAACCGTATGGGAAAAGCTGTATTCGACCCAGTAACTCGTCCATAAGTGCTATTTTATTTGTGGTTAGATTTAGTTTTTAATCTTGTTGAGGAAAAGTTCCCGAAATGGCGATATAATATTTCATACCAGTTGAAAAAAGAGAGGCTTTTCGCATATCGGGAAGGCAAAAAGTAGTAGAACCATTCCCTCCGAACTTTGTGCCAATAAGCGCATATAAAGCCTGGTTTGACGAAATATTTAGCGTTTGCCCTTCGCACGGCAACCAGGATTCAGGCGCATAGTTAAAAGCAAATTGTACGATTTGACCCACGTATGTTTCCATAATTTACCCTTTCGGCTGTATTTATAATCGTGATACGTATTATTGATAGAGAATATGATACAATCCGTATTTCGACTATTTTATTAATTTGTTCACAAAATAAACAAAATATTTCAACTTTGTTAAAGAAATAATTACTTTCGTTTAAAATTTCAACACAACCCCTATGGCTGTCAATAATCGCAGACGAGAATTTCTAAAGAAAGCCGCTATTTTAGGCGGAATTATAGCCGTATCCCCTTCGCTGGTTATTTCATCTCCCCAATCCTTAGCAGGAGAAAATAACGCAGGTAATAAAGAAGGCATTCCGATTCTTCGTCCTGGCGTTCGCATGAATTGTTTAATTGATGGCAGTGTTGAGCTTTCCCCTAACCGCGATGCCGGACAAAAGTTTGTTTACGCGGGATTTGAAGCTGCGGTTCTTATTGCTATAGCCAGCCGCCAACCGGTTCACCAACACCTCGAAGAAATTGCATTTCATAACAATTTGTCGTACAACCACTGTAAAGCAAACCTGAACCCGGCATTGGATGATTTCGAAAGAAAAGGATTTATTGGGTATTGAGGGGAATAAGTGACTAAAGTACCAGGAGTGCTTAGTGTAGGTTACCATTCTGTAATGGGAAATGAATATGGATGCACTTGCCAGAGGCCGACCTTACCTCCGCCTGTTTGCCTGCATACTGGCAAGGTACTTTTTCACTCCTAAATACCTTTCTTTCATTTTTTTTTAAAAGCACCTTGCTATTTTTTAAGTTTTGATATATTTGTATATCAACTTAAAAACTAACCGCAATATGAACAATTTACCCCTACCCCAAACCCTCGTATTATTTGTATGCATTGCATTTTTAACCCTGGGTTGTACAAAAAAAGAAACAGAGAAAGACTTTAAAGGAAATCTGGAAGTAAAAATCGAGACCCTTTCTGAATTTTTTAATGATGCCGGCAAGGAAGGATTCACTGTTACGTTGCAAGGTACCGAACCAGAAATGACTATTATTTCGGATACATCAGGGCTTTGCAAGTTTGAAAATGTACCTTTGGGTAATTACATTCTCATTGGCGAAAAAGAAGGATACAGAACAGAAAAGATGTATAATTTTACTGTTCTGGAGAATGCCAGCACCAAGAGTGCCACGCTATACATGAATCAACGATCTACTACAAAAATTAATAACTACAGCCTAAGCCTGAGGGAAGATACTGTAAACATTACGGGAACGATCTCGCATAATTTCAGAGAATGGGCTTTTGCTTATCCATATACATGGCCTGCAGCCGTTGTTTTTATATCCAACAAGCCTGACGTCTCGGACCTTAACTATCTTTTCACCTCAAAAATACTTGCGAAGGAAGATAATAATACAATGATTGATGGCGACATAAGAATCGGAGACCTCAACCTTCCCTCCGGTACTACATTGTATGTAATTATGTATGGCGAACATTGGGAGCATATAGGCTCTCTTCTGGGAACGCCCTCCGAAATTAAATCGTTTATCATCCCTTAATCGTTACTACCATGAAAAAATCATATATATATATTCCTTCGTTTTTTTGGGGCATGTTTCTGCTTATACTTTTTGCAGGAGGTACACTTTCCTGTAAAAAAGAAGTTTACTACGAATGGCCAAAAGGCACGCTCACCGGAAGCGTATCGCTACAATCTTCCCCCTCTTACAATTGGGTGAAAGGCCAGGGAGTGCTGGTTAAAGTAGAAGGTTCTTCACCACTGGCCCAAACCACTTGCGACGAAAATGGCAATTTCAGCATTGAAAATCTCGAAACAGGCATATACGATATCGTATTCTCTAAAGCAGGATACACAACAACCACATTATATAGCTTTCAGTTTGTTGGAGGAAAGGTTCCGTACTCTGCCGGCCATGTGGATCTTTACTTAGCAACCCCTACGAATTTCACATTAGCAAAACCGAAGGTATTACCAGCTTCGTATTCGCACGGGTATTCCAATACATTCCCCCCGCATGAAGTAAATCCAAATACTTCTATGATTCAGTTTCATCCAATCCTTTCATTTAACAAGCCATAATATACTCCTTCGACCATGAAAAGAATAACATACATCCTCGTATCCATTTCTTTTATAGTAACAGCATCGTGTACTACAAAAGAAGAATACGGGAACTCCATATCACTTACCGGTTATGTTGCCCTCTATGATAAGGATGGCCACAGCATGGAAGATA
>DATALJ010000063.1:0-2808 GCA_036261135.1 Bacteroidales bacterium | reverse complement strand
CCAGTAAGTTCATGCCGTCTGCGATCGATCTTCAGAAATACATTACAAAATGAGCCGGAAAGCTGTTATCTTGTCTCTTCTGTTCCTTGTTGCGCAATGGGTTGGTAGGGATGTTTTTGCAGCTAAGGTACTAATTCAAGGCAATAATCCGGATTACGCGAAACAAACCATTGAGTTATTCAGGTACAGCAATTATATTACATCGGGCGAGAGCCTTATAGCGCGAAGCGTGGTTGATGCTAAGGGTGATTTTTCCTTAACCATCGATATTTCCCAGCCTACATTCGTATTTATGCACCAGGGGATATTTTTCGTTTACCTGTATGCGGAGCCTGGCATGAATTATACAGTAAAGTTACCTCCCAATACCCCGAAAAAAGCTGATGAGCAGCTGAATCCATTTTTCGAAGAATCCAGGGTGCATCTGTTGGTCCTCAAAGCTACGTCCATTAACAGTTCCAGATCGTACCCCGAAAAAGAGGAACTTAATTATCTGGTTCGTGCCTTCGATAGTAAGTACGATCCTGTTGCAGCCGACTACGCTATTCGTGCATACGGTAAGAGAGATATTCAATCGGTCGATTCTGTTATAAAATCATTGGTCGATACTTTTGGACACGTTGGGAACCGGTATTTTCAGGATTATTATACCTATCGGCTTGGTCTGCTGAAATTTACTTCCATGCGCTATCGTTCGCGGCATATATCGGATAATTACTTTCTGAATAAACCTGTTCTTTACAGCAATACTGCTTACATGGAGCTATTCAACGAGGTTTACGACAAGTACTTCGCTTATTTCGGGCGTACCGCTTCGGGTAGGCAGATATTTACTGATATTAACCAAAGGAAGAGCTTGTCTATGCTACAAAAGACCTTGCAAAACAATATTCTAACGAATGATACACTTCGTGAGTTCGTGATATTGAAGGCATTGCACGACGAATTTTATGAAATGAATTTTTCGCGTGAGGCAATGTTGCAGGTTCTCGATTCGCTGAACCTGACTTCGAAAATTGATATTCACCGGACGATAGGGCAGGAAATACGACAGAAAGTAACCCGGTTGATGGTTGGATATGCTCCTCCGGCCTTCAGCCTGCTTAATACAGATAGTGTAATTACTACATTAGCGCACTTTAAAGGCAGTTACGTATACCTGAACTTTTGTACCACTAAGAATTATGCGTGTCTTAAAGAGCTTGAACAACTGAAGTGGGTACGCGAGAAATTCGGTAAATACGTTAAAATTGTCACAATTTCGGTGGATGAGTCGCTTGGAGATGTACGTAGTTTTGTAAAAAAATCGGGATTTAAGTGGACCTTCCTTCATTATGGCAACCAGCCCGATGTGTTGAAAGAATACGATATTCGTACTTTCCCTACCTATTACTTAATTGATCCCGATGGGAAATTGGTGTGGTCGCCGGCACCATCGCCCAACGAGAACTTCGAAGCGCGTCTTTTCGAAGAATTAAAGGCGAAGGGTAAACTTTAATTATTGTTATTATCGGGGTTTACCGATAGCAGAAAAATATCCTTTAACGATTCGTAGGTATTTTTCATAATCTCTTTTAATTCCTGAAAATCGTACCATTTATAGTCTGTGATGTCTTCCGAAGTTTGCACCACCGGAGTCTCAAAGCTATTTAATTTGATCTCGTACCAGAACGTGCGTTTCAAGATCTTTTTACCATTTTCGGTATAGGTATGGTATGTTTCGGTAATCTTTTTATCTATTTCGATATCCGAAACGCCGCATTCTTCGGTAACTTCGCGTAAAGCGGTCTGCTTATAGAATTCGCCTTTTTCTACTTTACCCTTGGGCAGATCCCACTTTCCTCTGCGAAATATTGCGAGCATCTTGCCATCAGGGCGTTTTACGATGCCGCCGGCCGCCTCTACTATGGTATAATTGGATTTTATGACATCGAATAAGGCTATTGTGTTTTCGGCCACGATATACAGCGTTTTAATTTCGCTCATGTTTTCGAACGCACTGATACTCTCGAATATTTCTTCCTTTTTGGTCGACTTTAGAAATAAGCCGTCATTCTTTTCAAAGGTTTTGTTAATTTTGCCCGAAAGAATAACAACGCGGTCATTAAAATAAATTTTATAATCCTGTAACATGGCTACAAATGAAAATTTAATTCCGAAATATCTTCTGCAAAGTAAAGCAATAAAGTTAGAACCTGCAAAACCATTTACATGGGCTTCGGGATGGAAATCGCCTATATACTGTGATAACCGCATAACACTGTCGTTTCCGGCAATCCGTTCTGCCATTAGGGATGCTTTTGCTGCGAAGATTAAAGAATTATATCCGGAAGTTGAATTAATTGCTGGCGTTGCTACAGGTGCTATTGCGCAAGGTGCTTTGGTTGCTGATAAACTGGAATTGCCATTTGCGTATGTTCGCTCTGCTCCTAAAAAACATGGTACCGAGAATTTAATAGAAGGCTTGGTTAAACCAAATCAGAAAGTGGTTGTTATAGAAGATCTGATATCCACAGGCGGAAGTAGTTTGCAGGCTGTAGATGCTCTACGGAAAGCGGGTGCTGAAGTATTGGGTATGCTCGCAATCTTTACATACGGCTTTCCTTTGGCCAAAGAAAATTTCGAAAAGAGCAATGTAACGCTGCATACGCTTACCAATTACATGGAGCTTTTGGACATGGCTGTGGAAAGCGGATACATTAAAGCCGATCAAAAAGGAAGAAATATTCGAGAGTATCAGTGCGTTCGAAAACATGAGCGAAATTAAAACGCTGTATATCGTGGCCGAAAACACAATAGCCTTATTCG
>DATALJ010000044.1:0-43606 GCA_036261135.1 Bacteroidales bacterium | reverse complement strand
ATCGAGCAATACCGATGGCGCAGTACATGTAATTACCTGTGGTGCCGCAAAAGTAATATCGGGTAATGTTACCGGGACATGTCCATGCCAGCGTAGCTCCACTTGTTGTGGATGCACCGTATAATTCAACCTGCGTTACGGCACAAGTTAGTTTAGTAGGATTGGTATCAACCGTTATGTTCGGATTCGCATTGTTTGCTGTTACCAGCACGTTGGATGATGAAGAACAACCGTTGTTGTTGTTCGTAAGCGTTAAGGTGTATAATCCGGCACTGGTTGCAACTGCATCAATCAGATTGGTTGGACCTGAGAATGTTCCATTGGATGTTGACCAAGCGGCTGTATAATTTACTACAGTTGTTGTTGCATCGAGCAATACCGATGGCGCAGTACATGTAATTACCTGTGGTGCCGCAAAAGTAATATCGGGTAATGTTTTATTAGCAGAAACAACAAGCGTAGCGGTTGTTTTGCAACCCGTAACGGGATGTGTTACCTGCAATGTATAAGTGCCAGGAGCATTTACAATAGGATTTGCAATGGTTGGATCGGATATTGTTCCAGGACCGATCCAGAGTAAATTAGCTCCGGCAGGTGTTACACTAGCATTGAGCTGTGAGCTTGTTACCGTGCAGGTTATTGTTGCTGGAACAGTTGGGAATGTAATAGTTGGCGCAGCAACATTTTGACTAACCGTAACCATTGCACTGTCTTTACAATAGCTGGTCGGGTGAATAGCTATCATCTTGTAGTCTCCGGCAGCATTAATAGTTACGGTGTTTGCATTTGTAGCTGATAGAATGTTCCCTCCGTTTGTAGCAGACCATAGGTACATGGCCGATGCCGTGGTAGTGCTTCCTGTAAGTGTAATAGAACTATTGTTGCAAGTTAATGTGCCAGGCGCAGCTATTTGAGGATTCAATGGTTTTAAGTAATTACCAGTTACATCTGTGCTGTCTTTGCTAATACAACCGTTTGTTCCGGTAGCAGTGAGGTAATATCTGCCAGCCTTATTAATAGTGGGTGTGCTAGATGTACCATTGGTTATTGTGGCACCTGCAGGGCCGGTCCAGTTAAGTGTTGCATTAACAGCCGATCCGCTCAGTTGCATCTGAGTGGTAAAGCAGTTAATTTCAGGAGGCGTTTTATCTATGGATATTACGGGCTTTCCTATGTTCTCAGGAACCAGAATGCTCGCGTTTGCGGTACAACCGTTCGATGTATTAGTGACCGTCATTACATAAGTACCACCTTTTGAAACTACCGGAGTAAATGATGTTGCTCCGGATGTTATCGTACCATCGGCGGTAGTCCAGGTTACATTTACCGGTGTGGTTGCCGACGATCCGTTTAAAGTCAATGTTGGAGATGTGCAGGAAAGGGCAGTTGGTGCTGCAATTTGGGCATCGGGAGCTGTAATGTTTGCATTTACTGCAATAGAATTCGAACCTTGGCAGCCATTGTCAGTATCTGTAACAGTTAATGTATATGTTCCAGCTTTGGATACTACTAAATTTGCAGTATTAGCGCCAGATACAATAGTGCCATTGGCTGTACTCCACTGATAAGTTTTGTTTGTAGCCGATGTAGTGCCCTGAATAGCTACGTTTGCGGTTGTACATGTTATAGTTGCTGGTAGAACCGGGAAAGTAACTGATGGGATCGTTGTATTTTGATCTACCGTGACGGTTTTAGAATCGGTACATCCGGATATAGGATGCGTAACCGTTAAGGTGTATATTCCAGGTTGGTTAACAACGGGTGTTTGGGTGGAATTGCCCGATACAATGCCAGAGCCTGTCCATAATAAACCAGCGCCAGCCGTTGTAGAAGAACCGTTTAGTGTTACAGAAGTTGTAGTGCAGGTTAAGTCTGCCGGGTTTGTATTTAAGGTTACATTGGGTAAGCTGTTATCTGCTGCTACTTGAACTGTGGCAACCGCAGTACAACCATTAAGAGCTGAAACAGTAAGGGTATACGTTCCTGTAGTTGTTACAACCGGCGTTTGCGTGTTTGCGCCCGATGAAATGGCAGGTCCACTCCATGCATAAGTAACTCCCGATGTAGATGAGCTACCCGATAAAGTAACACTTGATACCGCACAACTCAGTTTTTCTGGTTCAGGATCAACGACCGAAATATTTGGCAGAACCTTCTGCTCAGTAATAGCAATGCTTCTTACCGTGGCACAACCTGTGGCCAGGTTTGTAACTGCCACTTCGTAGGTTCCGGCCTTATCAACAACAGGAGTTGCAGTATTTGCACCGGAAACGATATGCCCTCCTGCACTGGGTGTCCATAAATAGCCTACAGGATATACACTGGTGGTGCTGGCTGTAAGTGTAACCTGCTTTATAGAGCAAGTAATGATTCCCGAATTGGTGGATACAATGTTTATATTCTGAGGAGCAGCTAAATCAGCTACTACCGTAACAGTGTCTTTGGAAGTACAGGAATTAGAAGGTTCCTTTATGGTTAGGATATAATCGCCTGCGGCATTTACCGTGGCAGAAGAAGTTCCTGCACCTGCTGTTATATTGCCGCCATTAATAGCTGTCCATTGGAAGGTTGGTCCTGCTGTCGAAGATGTTGCAGAAACGGTTACAGATGCTACGGAGCAAGTGATTTGCCCCGATGGAGCGTTCAGTGTCAGCTGCGGAGAAGCAACCACATTGATTGCAATAGAAGAAGCAGTTCCGTTTCCACATCCATTAGTGCCTATTACGGTTATATTGCCTGGGTTTGCAGAGGCATCATAATCCACAATTATCTGAGTGGTACCTTGTCCGCTGGTAATGGTTGCGCCCGAAGGTACAGTCCATGTATAACCTGTAGCATCGGCTATAGCTGCAATAGAGTAAATAACGTTCTTTTCATTCTGGCAAACTTTTATACTTCCTGTAATTGCTCCTGCTGCGGCAGGTAATGGTTTAATGGTTACTGGTAGAGTGGCTGTTCCCCCGTTGCCACAAGCATTTTGTCCATAAACGGTAATGTTTCCTGACGATGCAGTTGGGGCAAAAAGTACTGTAATGGCGTTTGTTCCTGATCCCGAAGAAATAGATGCATCGGAAGGTAATGACCAGAAATAGGTTGACGCATTGGGTATAGCAGGAATAGAGTAGTTTTGAGACGTTCCGGGACAAACAGATGCCGGTCCAATTATTATCTGAGCATCCAGAGGTAATGGGTTGATCTGAATTGTAGCAGAGCCTGTCATATCAATAGAACATGAAGTTGCTACCGTTTTAGCTTTCACTGTATAAGTGCCAGCAAGTGTTTTATTACCAAAGTTAAGTGCAGCGCCTGTTCCTGGTTCAATTTGACCAGTTGTTGTGTTATTGAGGAATAATTCGTAGTTAACTCCTATTGTTGAGTTTGTAAGGCCAATGGGTATACCTGCTCCACCTTCGCAGTAGCTTCCGCCACCAGTAACAGAATAGATGGTTGGTAATGGTTTTACAGTTATGGGTTTTGTTGAAACGGACTGGCACAATGTGGTTGGATCCTGGTAAGTGAAGGAAATATTGTAGTTAGCTGGTGCTAATGAATTGGGATTAAACGTTGCTGTTCCGTCTCCATTATTCGTAATTCCCGTACCACTGAATGTTCCTGCTGTTCCCTGGTTGCCTGTAAGGCTAATGGATGGGGCATTTTGGCATATGTCTGCAGGAAGGCCTACGAAATTGGCTGTGGGAACCCAGTTAATCGTAACATTACGGGATGTATTGTCTGTGCAGCCTGCAAAATTGCCAACCTGGTAAGTTATAGTGTAGACGCCAGAGGATGTAAGCAAAGAAGGTTTAAAGATAGCGGTGCCATCGCCTTTATTTACAAGTGCGGCCGGATCGCCTGAAAATGTCCAGGTCCCATAATTGTTATTTCCATCCTGTAAAGGATTGCCGGTTAAATTCTGATCGGCAGCCGAGTTACAATACGATGCATTCAATCCTGTAATTGTTACTGAAGGCGGGGCTGCTATATTAACCGTTTTTGTCACCGAGGCTGAACATAGGTTTGCATCAGTATACAGGTAAGATATGGTATGAGATCCCGCTCCGGCAATCTTCGGATCGAATGAATTGCCCGAAATTGCTCCTGCCGCAGAGCTCGTAAATCCTCCGCCATTCGGTAAGCCCTTAAGTGCAATCAGGGGCCCATTCGCGCAGTATTGTAGTGTATTTCCTCCGTTGAGTGTAAATGAAACAACCGGCAAATTGTTTACGGTAACACGTACTGTGTCTATTGTATAGCATCCGGTGGTTGTCGAGGTTCCTTTCAGTGTATAATCGGCTGTAATCGAAGGTGTGAAAGTAATTGAAGGTGTTGTTGCTGTAGTACTCCATTCCCATAAATCTGCATTTCCTGTAGCAGTAAGGGTTACGGGCGATCCATAGCAAACTTTTGTGTCCGAACCTGCATTAACCCCTGGGTTTTGATTAATAATTACATATACCGAAGCAGTGTCGCGACAGCCGAAAATATCAGTAACTGTAACATAGTATCTGGTACTGGTTGATGGTTGAACCTTAATGGTATCGTTTTTTTCTCCGGTGTTCCATATATACGATTCCTTATCGCCCGGAATATTGTCGGTAGCTGTTAAATATGCGGGTTGTCCGTTGCAGGCTGTAACTGTTGGACTTGTTACTGCATCAGGGATAGCTCGCACTGTAATCTGAACCGTATCGGAAGCAGAACATCCGTTGGCATCTGTAGCAACAACGGTATAAGTTGTGGTAGATAATGGTTTGGCAATTGGGTTTTGAATAAAAGCATTGCTTAAACCTGTTGATGGAGCCCACTTATAAGCATTGCCGCCAATGGCATTGAGTTGTATTCCATCATACTGGCATATGGTTTGGTCGAGTCCAGCGTTTACTGTCGGTAAAGAATAGGCTTTTACAATTGGCGTTCCTGACATATTAACCACACAAGTGGTTCCTCCGTTAGTTTTGGCCTGAACACTATAGGTTCCTGCCGGCATGTTAGTCCAGGTTAATGGGTTGCCTGTCCCTGCAATTGTTCCAAAAGGAGCTCCATCTTTATAAAGTAAATAGTCGATACCCATTTCAGAGCCCGAAACAGTTATTGTAACTCCGGGTTGTCCTGAGCAATATCCCGCTGGAGCTGTAACATTAAATACAGTGGGTAACAGAACTTCAACAATTGAAGCCGTTCCGTTCATCGTTCTTTTACATGTTGAACCTGCATTGGAGGCCTGTATGGTGTAATTTCCTTTCAGATTATTATTCCAGGCTAAAGTACTATTGGTGCCAGCTTTGGAACTTCCTAATGGCAGTCCGTCTATAAGTAACTGATAACTCATGCCAGTTTCGGAGCCATCAAGATTGACTGTTAATCCGCCTGTATTTTCGCAATACGATCCGCTTCCACTTAAGTTGAAAATTGAAGGAGAGATAATTGATGTAACAGAAGGTGTTCCTGTCATGCTATTAGAGCACTTGGTAAGCGTGTCGGTTGTGACTACATTGTAATTGCCGGCTGTTTTATTTGTCCATGTCAGTATTCCTCCTGTTCCTAGCATCGGTGGACCATCCGGAGCTCCTGTTTTGTATAGCTGATATTGATAATTTGAACCGTTTTGTGAGTTGTTTAATGATAAAGTAACTCCTGAAGTATGGGAACAATAGGTTGATGATGATGCGGATAAGGTATACGCGGTTGGTATTGGATTTGCTGTAACAACAACCGAACCATTCATTATTTTGGAACAATATGGAGTTGGCTTGATTGCTTCAACAGTATATGTCCCTGCGGTTTTATTAACCCATTTAAGTGGTCCTCCTGTGCCAGCAACTACTGCGCCATCGTTTGCTGCTCCAATTTTTAACTGATAGTTTACTCCAATCTCAGACCCTGACAGTGATAATGTAACCCCTGTACTGCCTGTGCAATAGCTTGTAGCATTGGTTGTAAGAGTGTATGTGTTAAGATTGATAAGCGTTATATCTACATCGTCAGAAGCTTTACAATTATAAGCATCGGTTACGGTGAGCTTGTAATTGGTAGATACAGCAGGCGTTACTGAAATACTTTGAGTTGTTTGTCCTGTGCTCCAGAGATACTTATATCCTGTTCCTGCACTCGCGGTTAGTGTAGCGCTATTCCCCGGGCAGAGGGACTGATCCGCGCCGGCAAATGCATTAGGAGCGCTTATTACTGTGATATTTACGATGTCTGAAGTGGCTCCTCCCCAACATCCGTTAGGAAAATTTGGCACGCCTGTTAGTCTCCACTGGTATTTATTAATAGTTCCAACTGTTAAATTAGTTACCGTAGTGTTATAGGAATGACTATCCGTAAATGTTCCTGATCCTGAAACTACAGTCCATGTTCCGGTAACTCCTGGTACTGCAGCCGGATTGACACCGTTGAGCTGATAACTGGTTGTTGAATAGCATATCGTAGTATCTCTTCCAGCTTCCGATGCATATACATAAGCCGTAATTACATGTTCTAATTTAAATCCTGCAGCGCGGTTCCCGCAATTATTGTATTCGTAAAAATGAAAAATATTGGTACCGTAGGCTATGTTGTTTATTTGTGGATTAGCATGACTGGTCGAATCCACAAATTCGCCATATCCTTGAATGGTTCTCCAGAAGCCGCATCTAACATTTCCATAATTTTCATCTATTGAATTGGTGCTGCATAAATATTGAGTATCATAATTAACTTGAGCAAAGACCGATTCTGAAAAGGATAATGAGAAAATAACGTATATAATAAAAATGAAGAACGTACCCTTTGAAGAAGGCTGAGTAAATCGCTTACATTGATTGTTTCCTTTCATATAGATTGAATTGGGTAAGTGTAAATTGGTGTTTGTTAGAAAAATATAATTTGTCTTATTTTTACGAGTTAAAAAAACAAATGTTTGATTCTGTTTAGTGCTGTAGAAGATTTGTAGATCGTGGCTTTTACTAATATTAAGTTACGAAAATACTCACTCCCAAAGAGTTTGGAAGTAGGTGATATTGGTTTCTTTTTCCGGTGATATGTATCACCGGAAAAACCAGCGATAGCTTTATAACTGTAATTGTTTTTTATTTTAAAATCGATAGATGATGATAATATTGAAGATTAACTTCTTAAATTTGGGAATTGAATATTATTGATAATAAAACGTATGTCGAAAAAGAAGAAAAAACCGATAGAGAAACAGTTAATGGTAGATTTGAAATCGTTGAAAAATAACATACTTGCCATATTTAATGCTGAGCCTTCCGTCCTTTTGAATTACAAACAAATATCCAACCGCTTGGAAATTAGCGATAGCGAAGGTCGTGAATTGGTTCATAAAGCCATTGATAGCCTGAAAAAGGATGAATTGATCGAGGAATTGCAGAAAGGGAAATATCAGCTATCCATGCGCCAGGCATACGTGACAGGTAAAGTTGATCTTGCCCGCAATGGCTATGGCTTCATTATTACCGACGAGTATCCCGAGGATATATTCGTGTCCATGCGCAACTTGAACCATGCCATACATGGCGATACCGTTAAAGTATATTTGTTTGCCAAGAACAAGAAAAACCGGCCTGAGGGCGAAGTGGTGGAAATTGTTAAAAGAGCAAAGGAAACTATTGTTGGTGTAATAGAAATGTCCAAGAATTTTGCGTTTCTGATACCCGACGGCAAACAAATACCTTTCGATATATTTATACCCACACGAAGCCTGAATAAAGCCAAAAATGGGCAAAAAGCAGTAGTGCGCATTACGGAATGGTCGTCGGGGAACAAAAATCCGATAGGGGAGGTGATTGATGTGCTCGGTTTTCCCGGAGAACATGAAACGGAGATCCATGCTATCCTAGCTGAATTTGAACTTCCAAGCAAGTTTTCGCCGGAGGTTGATGCCGCAGCCAACGCTATAACAGATAAAATCCCGGACGAAGAATACAAAATCCGCCGTGATTTCAGGGGCATAACAACTTTTACCATTGACCCGGCCGATGCCAAGGACTTCGACGATGCCTTATCGCTCCGCAAGCTCGATAATGGCAATTGGGAAGTTGGCGTGCATATTGCAGACGTTACATATTACGTAAGACCTGGCACTATTCTCGAAGAAGAAGCCTCTACTAGAGCTACATCTGTGTATCTTGTAGATCGTGTGGTGCCGATGTTGCCCGAAAGGATTTCCAATTTTGTATGTTCCTTGCGTCCCAATGAGGAAAAGCTTTGCTATTCGGCCGTATTTGAAATGAACGACAAAGCGGAGATACAGTCCCAATGGTTTGGCCGTACGATAATCCTTTCTGATCGCCGTTTTGCTTATGAAGAAGCGCAGAAAGTAATTGATACCGGCGAAGGCGATTTCAAAGACGAGATTCTTACCCTGCATAAACTGGCGCAAACCTTACGCACCGAGCGATACAAAAAGGGCTCTATTTCCTTCGAGCGCGATGAGGTGAAATTTGAAATTGATGAGAAAGGTAAGCCACTACGTGTATTTTACAAGATCATGGGCGAGTCAAACCAGCTTATCGAGGAATTCATGCTGCTTGCCAATAAGAAAGTAGCTGAATATTGCTCTGGTGTGATTACTGTAGATTCACCTCCACGTAAAGGTAAAGGAAAAACAATGGTTTACCGTATACACGATCAGCCAAATGTTGAAAAGCTCAATTCTTTTGCCTCATTCGTAACCAAATTTGGGTATAGAATATCTACGGTTTCTGCTAAAAAAATATCAGAGTCGCTAAATAGCTTGCTGGAAACAGTTAAAGGAAAGACCGAGCAGAACCTCATTGAAACCCTTGCTTTGCGCTCTATGGCTAAGGCTGAGTATTCTACTGTGAATATCGGCCACTACGGGCTTTCTTTTAAGCACTACTCTCACTTTACATCGCCCATACGAAGGTATCCGGACATGATGGCACACCGCTTGCTTACCTATTATCTGAATGGGGGACAAACGCCCAATGCAGAAGTGTTGGAAGGCCTTTGTAAGCAGTCCAGCGACATGGAGAAACGCGCTGTTGATGCTGAACGTGCTTCTATCAAGTATAAACAGGTAGAATTTATGTCAGACAAAGTGGGCCAGGTGTTCGAAGGGGTTATTTCTGGCGTAACAGAGTTCGGCTTTTTCGTTGAACTGATCGAAACCAAATGCGAAGGCCTTGTCCCTATGCGTGATCTGATAGACGATTTCTACGAATTCGACGACGATAACTACTGCATCGTAGGCCGCCGCAAGAAAAAGAAATACCAGCTAGGCGATATTGTGAAAGTTGAGGTTGCTCGCGCCAATTTACTGAAGAAACAGTTGGATTACAGGTTGGTGGAAGAGTAGAGGCAATGTGACATGTGTTGATGTGCCAATATGCCAATGACGCAACTCGTAGAACGTAGGTCGCTGAGCCTGCAGAAAAGGGAGGTCCCTGAGCTTGTCGAAGGGCCGGGCGAAGTAATTTGAAAATGATATAATTTCAAGATTATCCCTTCGGCGAAGTTGAATATACGTAGCCTTCGTAGTTAGGGGATTGCTTTCAGTGAGGGCTGCGCCGTTCCGGTCTTTGCCGGAATGACAAACACCGTTTGGCTAAGGTTTTATCCTTAGCCATATTTATTTTTGCTGGCTTGGCCTGCATTATTTGTTTCGTATAGCACCCGGCCCTTCGACAGGCTCAGGGACCTGTCTTTTAGATAGGGAACTTACTTCTAAACAAGCTCAGAGACCTTGCGTCTTTTAACTCTAGTCACTTTAAGTACTCGAAGTACTTTAGGCACTTCTTCACTTCCTACTTCCACGCTTCCACAATGTCCATCAGTTCTTCCGGGGATAGATTGCGTTTGAGGCGGATGGATTGTTGTTTCAGTATTCTGTTGATCTCTTTGCATTTCCGGTCGGTTACAGGGATGTTTTTCTTTTGCATAAAATCGTACAAGGCATTGCTGCCGCTGTGTTTTCCATAGCTAAAACTTTCTTCTTCCTTGCCTATGCTGGCGGCACTTATTACCTGATACGTTTTAGGATCTTTCAGGAGTAAATTGGTGTGTATTCCTGTTTCGTGTGTCAGCACTTTGCTTCCGGTTACAGGTTTGTTTTGGGCTAAGGGGATTCCGGATGCCTGGCTTACCAATTCCGATAATTGAGCCAGAACCGAAGTGTTCATTTTTAGGTTATGGCTGCAGGAATGGCTCAGGGCCATGATCACCTCTTCGAGTGCTGCATTTCCTGCGCGCTCGCCAATTCCGTTTACTGTTACGCTGGCACAATTTGCTCCTGCTTTGAATGCAGCCAATGTGTTTGCTGTAGCCATTCCCAAATCGTTATGGCCATGGAATTCAATTTCTATCCCAGGGAAATGCTTGTGGATGCCATCAATCAGATCGTATGTACTGAAAGGATTTAATATACCTACGGTATCTGCTAACCTTATACGTGAAGCTTTTAAATGGATTGCTTCGCTTGTGAACTCGCGCAGGAAACTGCTGTCAGCTCTTGATGCATCCTGCGCACCAATGGTTACATATTCAAAATGATCAGACGCATAGGGTAGCAGTTCATGCATGGTTTTTCGAACCCACGACCGGTCCTTGCCCATAGCCAACAGATGTATATCCGATACAGGAAATGAAATATGTGCACCGTTTGTTCCTGCTGCTCTGGCTTTGTTTATGTCGGTTTTCTTTGCGCGGCACCACGATAGTGTTTTAAATCCAAAACCCAGATTGATAATGGAGCGAATATCGAGTATTTCTTCGCTACCCATAGCAGGAGTGCCAATTTCAATTTCTTTAAAGCCTGCTTTATCCAGCAGATTGGCAATGTTCACCTTGTCGTTTGTTGTGAATACAACTCCCGGTGTTTGTTCTCCGTCTCTAAGTGTTGTGTCGATGAGGTATATATTCTTGTTCATACCTTCATAATTTTCTTGTTTAAAATCTAACGGGATGTCAATGAAAAAATCTTAAGAATCACTGACATTTCATTAGAATGAATTTTGTTTGCAATGGCTAATGAAAAGGCCTGAATGGCTGCGATGGGTTACTCCCTGCAGTTTAACGTTTCTAATCGCTGATCAGGTATTTTTCGGCCGCTTCGTTGTTTTCGAGTGCATCGAGAATTTCGTCAACGGCATCTTTTGTAACTCCCCCGTACCAATAGTTGTTGGGGTGTACTACAACAACCGGTCCCTGTGCGCATACGTTCAAACATCCGGTGCTGGATACAGCCACGTCAAGTCCCCGGTCGGATGCTTCTTCGGTAATGTACTGGATGAGTTCGGTTGCGCCTTTCTTGTTGCATGCACCTTGTGCATCGCCTGCAATGCGGTATGAATTACATACCAGAATGTGATAGGTTGGTTTTTTCATAGGATATATAATTTGAAGATTTTACATTAATTGCGTTTGTCATTCCGGCGAAGGCCGGAATCCATCAACTACGAAGCTCGCAGGGATTCCGGCCTTCACCGGAATGACATCTTCGGCCTTATGCGCACCCCTGTGCATTTCCTCTGCAGGCATCGCCGCATTTGAACGAGTCGGCTTTCTTTACCGATTTTAGGGGTTTATTGTTGAATACGGCTTCCAGTCCTTCATCGATGAGTCCTGTCATCTGTATAACCCTTATTCCTGAATGTTGCAGAATGTTGAGCGGGTTTCCGCCAACGCCAGAGACGAGAAGCGCACGGCAATCCTTTAAACTGTTTGCCAGTCGTATCCATCGGAAGTCGCCGGTGCCAGGGGCTGGTGTTGGTCTTTCCTCTACAAACTGAAACCCATTGGGCGTTTGTTTGTAGATATTCAGCGTCTTAGCTTCGCCCAAGTGCTGATTTACCAATAGCCCCTCGTAAGTGCCCACGGCAATATAAGGCCTGTCATCGCCTGGGTTCATGGGTTGGGCGGCAAATTCCTGTATCATCCCGAAAGCATCTTTAAAATCCTGACCCAAAAGGCCCGCAGCATCAGCCCTGCAACGGGCACAGTGGGTCATCATTTTTATATGTTCGCCGGCTTGTAACCGTGTTTTGAATATTGTCTCTTTTGAGGGTTTTTCGATGTTTTCGAAAACCGTATCTTTATTTGGCATTACGGGTATGCAGTTCATAACGTCAGCCCCAAGATCCGCCACTGTTTTTGCCACTTCCTGTATGTGGTCTTCGTTGATGCCGGGAAGTATGATGCTGTTTACCTTTACCGTAATGCCTCGATGCTTCAGGCGCTTAATGGCTTCAAGCTGATTGGCAAGAATGAGCTTGGCTCCTTCAATGCCACGATAAACTTTCTTTTCGTACCTGATCCAGGAATAAATTTTACTGATTATTTCCGGATCGATAGCATTGATGGTGATTGTAACATGAGTAACTCCCAGGTCGGCAATCGTATCAATGTATGGTAAGATGTTAAGCCCGTTGGAAGACAAGCAGAATATCTTCTCCGGGAATTTCGCTTTTACCAGACGCATGGTTTCCAGAGTTTCTTCGGGGTTAGCGAATGGATCCCCGGGTCCGGCAATACCAATCACTGAAATGTTGTCGATGTGGTTATGTAATTCGCTAAGGTATGCCACTGCCTGATGTGGCGATAATACAGCCGATGTAACCCCCGGACGACTTTCGTTTACGCAGTCGTACTTCCGGTTACAATAGTTGCACTGTATGTTACATTTGGGTGCAACTGGTAAGTGAGCTCTTGCATGCATGTGCTTTGCTTCTTGGTCGAAACACGGGTGGACGGGAGTGGTTGCTGTCATAGTATTAGAATTTGAAAATTTGAAAATTGGATAATTTGAAAATGCAATTGCCGTATTGGCTATTGCTCATCAAATGTATTTATAGCCCACAGGGGAGTGCTCTTGCTTGTATTCGATGAGTGCATTAATAATGCGATCGAACAGTTGCTGCGTTCCTCTGTAGCCGATATGTTGTAAGCGTTGGGCCCCAAAGCGGTCATGTATGGGGAACCCAATTCTTACTAATGGTTTGCCCAGTCGTCGGGCTATATAATAGCCTTTGCTATTGCCGATAAAAATATCGGGTTTTAGCTCGTCAGCTAATTCATTGATGGTTTCAAAGTCTAGATCGTTGAGAACCTTTGTATTGGAAAGTCTTCCATTGCTTATTTTGTCGATTTCCCTTTTCAGGGTGCTGCTTTCGCCTCCCGAGCCTGCTAGAACGGTATCAATTCCTATTTCTTCAAGAAAGGCGACCATGCTAAGCACAAGATCTTCCTCGCCGTACACGATCGCCCTCTTTCCAAATGCATATTTGTGACCATCTACATAGGCATCAATCAGTCTGCCGCGTTCTCTTTTGATTTCTTCAGGAATTTCTTTTTCCGAAATATCTTCCAGAAGGTTGACGAACTTGTCGGTAGCATCTATACCAATTGGCATGTTCATTCTTGTGAGCGGCACGTGGAATTTTTTTTCGAGCCATTCCCCGGCTGTATTGGGTTTTCCGTTGGTGTTGTTGCTGGCAGCGCTTACTACCTTATTCATGATTGTTCCGAATTCGACAGAAGCGAGTCCTGCTCCCGATTGTCTGATCTCATCTATTGGCGTGCCCCCTTCGGGAATTAGTTGGTAATCCTTCCAGTGCGGGTTGTCCAACGTGTCGGAATAATCGGGGAAAAGCATGTATTTTAGTCCGAATGCGTTAAATAGTTCTTTCAGGTGGCGGATGTCTGCGGGAGAGACAAATCCTGGGAAGATATTAATTTGATTACCGGCACCTGAGCCCTCGGCCAGTATTGAAATGGTTGCTAATACAGTTTCGTGGAAACCATCCATGTGCGATCCCTGGTAGCTTGGGGTAGAAGCGTGAATGAACACGGGCAGCTTGCTTTCGCTGTTCAGGTTACGGTATTCCTTAATGAGCCTGGGTATGTCTTCTCCAATGGTTTCGCTGAGGCATGTCGAAGCAATACCGATAACTTCGGGGTTGTATTGCTTTATTACATTGTCAATTCCCTGGCAGAAGTTCTTATTGCCACCATATATGGTTGATTCTTCGCTGAAGTTGGAGGAGGCAATATCCACCGGTTCCTTATAGTGGCTTATCATGTAGCGGCGGATATAGGTGGCACATCCTTGTGAGCCATGCAACATAGGAATACAGCCTTTAATTCCCTTGAAAACAAGGCTGGCGCCCAGCGGTGCACAAAGCTTGCACGCATTGCGTGTTGAAGTGTGCGTGGTTTCTCTTTTAGCTGTTGTTTCCATAGCAATCGTCAATTATTTGGTAAACTTCCATACCGGGCTCATGGCCGTGGCATATATCTCCTTCGCAAAGTTCATCATGCCTTCGTATCCGGCCAACGCCTCTTTGCGTTCATGGTTGTGGTCGCAAAAGCCAAGACCGATCTTGTAGGCAATAGGTCTTTCCTTGACCCCACCAATGAAAATGTCTGCTTTTGTTTCTTTTACAAAGTTTGAGAGCTCTATAGGGTTTGAATCGTCCACGATGATTGTTCCATCGTCACACAATTGTTTAATAATTTCGTATTCATCGGGTGTTCCTGTTTGTGAACCTACTACAACTGTTTTTACACCGATGAGCCGTAATGCTTTTATAAGGGAAATGGCCTTGAATGAACCACCTACGTATATTGCAGCTTTCTTTCCTTCCAGTTTCTCGCGGTATTCTTTCAAAGCGGGCATGAGCCTGTTGAATTCGAAGCGAACAATTTCTTTTGCTTTGGCCATCATTTCCTCGCTTTTGAAGAATTTAGCCACTTCGTACAACGCATCGCTCATATCTTCGATGCCGAAGTAAGAAACTTTCATGTGCGGAATGCCGTATTTTTCTTTCATTTGTTTTGCCAGGTACATCATGGAACCTGAGCACTGTACCACATTGAGCGATGCTTTATGGGCATTTTGGATATCTTCCACGCGGCCATCGCCAGTAATAGTAGCGTTTACATGAATCCCCATTTTTTTGTAATACTCAAGCAGTATCCATAGCTCCCCGGCAAGGTTGAAGTCGCCAAGAATGTTGATGCTGAACGGTTTTGCTTCGCGAGTGCCTGTGCCAACGAGTTTTTCAAGAGCTTCGCAGGCTGCGCGGTACCCGTCTTTTTTGGTTCCTTGAAATCCCGGCGCATGCACCGGGATAACAGGTAACCCTTTCTCTACGCTAACCCTTCTACATATTGCTTCAATATCGTCGCCAATAACCCCCACAATACATGTGGAATAGACAAAGGCAGCCTTGGGGTTATAGCGATCGATCAATTCAGTAACAGCCTTATATAATTTCTTTTCTCCGCCAAATACGATGTCTTTCTCGTGTAAATCGGTCGAGAAGCTCAACCGGTGGATTTCAGGACCCGAGGATAGCGCTCCGCGAATATCCCAAGTGTAGGCGGCACACCCAATAGGGCCATGAATCAGGTGCAACGCATCAGCAATTGGGTAGAGCACTACCCTGGATCCACAGAAAACACAAGCTCGCTGACTTACCGATCCGGCCAAACTGGGCCGGTTACAGGTTATCGTTCGATCATCTTTACCAGTGCGGAATATTTGGTTATGTCGTTCGGTAAGTATTGAGCTCATGACTGTTTATTTTTTTTGATACAAGAACCAAGAAGTAAGAACCAAGATCGATGTCAAGCATGGAAGAAGTTGGAGTTTTCTTGATTCTTGGCTCCTGGCTCTTGTGTCTTTATTTTACATTGTCAGTTCTACTTTTTCTTCTACAGCATCCCTGTCGATCTTGTCCATAATTACGTCCAGGATTTTTGTAAGGAGATGCATTGCTCCCTGGTAGCCTACCATGGGGAAGTAGCTGTGGCCAACCCTGTCAAGTATAGGAAAGCCTAGTCTCAGGAACGGGATGTTTTCATCGCGGGCAATATATTTGCCGTAGGTGTTTCCGATGATAAGGTCTACCGGTTCCTGTTTAATCCATTGGTGAAGAAGGAACATGTCTGCACGTTGTCCGTTTCTATATTTAGCTCCGGGGACACCTGCAAGGACTTTTTCCATCGAAGTTTCGAAGCGTTTGCCCGGCGTACCACTTACAACATACACTGGTTTCATATCCATAGAAACAAGGAATTCGCAGAGAGGAACCAGCGTGTCAGGGTCTCCAAATAGCGCAATACGCTTGTTGTATAAATACTTGTGCATGTCTGTTATCATATCAATTAAACGGCCTCGTTCGGCAGTAATTGATTCTGGAACATGCACATTTGCAGCTCTGCTGAGGGTTGTAATAAACTGGTCGGTTGCCTTTACACCGATGGGCAATTCGAGCGTATCGAATTTAACTTTGCAGCTATTTTCCAGTTTTATACAAGCGTCTTCGGTGCAGAATGGTCCCAGACCAATGGTGAACTTACTGTCGCCTGTGCTCATTAATTCAGGAATGGTAACTCCACCTTTTGGGTAGAATTCATGCTTTCCTGTCATTGGTGTATCCAAAACGTCTGAGGTATCTGGGAAAAGAACGATTTTTGCACCCATTTCGGCAGCAAGGCGTTTAATTTCGCGCATATCCGAAGGTTCAATCCATCCGCTGATAATATTTACCTGATTTTTGCGGGTGGTCGTTTTCATGGAGAATGATTTTACCATGGCTGTAACCATGTTTGCGTAGCCGGTTACATGCGAACCTACGTAGCTTGGGGTATTAGCGTGTATTACAAATTTCCCTGCAGGAACATGGCCTTCTTCCTTTGCCTTTTGAATAATTTGGTTCAGGTCATCACCAATGGTTTCCGAAAGACAAGTGCTGTGTACTGCAATAATATCAGGGTTGTATACCGCAAAAATGGTGTCAATTGCCTGAACCAGGTTGGCTTGTCCGCCGAATACCGAAGATCCTTCAGTAAAAGAGCTGGTTGCGGCCATTACGGGTTCTTTATAGTGTCTTGTCAAGGCTGTGCGGTGATATGAGCAGCACCCTTGCGAGCCGTGGCTATGGGGAAGGCATCCATGTATACCTAGGGCGGCGTACATTGCACCCACTGGTTGGCATGTTTTTGCCGGGTTAATGGTTAATGCTTCCCTGTCGATTATTTTATCTGTGGTATGACGAAGTAACATAATTTTTATTTTTTAAGATTTAGTATTGAGTCGTAAGTTGCAGGTCGTAAGATGTGAGTCTTACGACTTGATACTTACTGCTTACGACTTAGTATGCGTATTCCGCTTCAATTACTGGTTCTACTTCCCAAGGCGCTTTTATCATTTTCCAGATTGAGGTGTTTACAATCATGTCAATGTCCTGATAGAAATTTATTGCTCCTTCGAAACCTGCATAGGGTCCGCCGTAATCGTAGCTATGAAGCTGTTTCAGCGGTATACCCATCTTCTGCACCACATATTTTTCCTTGATACCGGCGCAGAATACATCAGGGTGGTAGATTTCTATAAGTTTCTCCATTTCGTAATGGCTCAGGTCGTCGATAACCAGAGAGCCTTTCTTCATTTCAGCCATCATGCCATCATATCCTGAGAACTGGAGCCCTTTTTCTTCAAGCGCTTTTAGTTCCTCTTCCGTTTTCCTGGGTCTGTAGCGTACGGGATCTTTTTCGATATGCAACTCCTCAATATTTCTGCTGTCGGCATCTACTTTAATTGTTGGCAGAACCCGGCGGCCTTCGTAATCGTCGCGATGACCAAATTCATAACCGGCAGAGAGCGTGTTCATGCCTAGTTCGGTAAATAACTCCTGGTAATGATGAGCACGTGAGCCTCCTACAAAGAGCATGGCCATTTTGCCATCGGTGCGGGGTTTAATATCGTCAATCGATTTTTTAACCTTAGCCATTTCCTCTTCAATTACCTTTTCTACCTTGTCTTTCAATTCCTGATCGCCAAAGTATTCAGCAATTTTGCGAAGCGATTTCGCCGTAGCTTCTGCACCAATAAAGTTTACCTTGATCCAGGGGATACCAAACTTGGTTTCCATCATTTCGGCCAGGTAGTTAATGGAGCGGTGGCACATGATCATGTTCAAATCGGCGTGGTGTGCTTGTTCGAAAGAATCGATGGTAGAGTTTCCGCTGAAGGTCGAGATCAGCGTTATTCCAACCTTCTCGAAAATACGTTCCAGCTCAAAAGCATCGCCACCAATGTTGTATTCACCAAGGAGGTTTACTTTATATTTTCCTTCAATCGGCGTATCGTTAAGTCCAACTACATGTTTGAAAATCTGGTTATTGGCGATATGGTGGCCGGCACTTTGGCTAACCCCTTTATAGCCTTCGCAACTGAAACCGAAAATGTTAATTCCAAGTTCTTCTTTCATTT
Source organism: Bacteroidales bacterium (assembly GCA_036261135.1). Lineage (GTDB taxonomy): Bacteria > Bacteroidota > Bacteroidia > Bacteroidales > JAAUTT01 > JAAUTT01. The sequence continues at coordinate 25,365 of DATALJ010000044.1, read as the reverse complement.
CGCGGGCTACAGCATGAACGTCGTCGCCAATAAGACCTACCGGGCAGGTTGAGAATATACCGATATTCTTGGGTTGAAAGATTTCGTAGGCTTCGCGAATGGCTTGTTTCAGCTTTAATTCGCCACCAAATACGATGTTGGAATCCTCCATGTCGGTCGAAAAAGAATACATCATGAAGTTGGGATCCTGTTCCGTAGGCGGTTTGGTTTGGTTACGACGGGTAAGCCAGGCGTAAAAGCTGCAACCTATTGGGCCATGTACCAGGTTGATTATGTCGCGGGTTGGCCCGAGTACCACACCTTTGCATCCAGCATACGTACAACCGCGTTGGGTAATAATTCCGGGGATTGTTCTAACGTTTGCCTGTATTGGGTTTATCGTATCTCCTTCGTGAACAAGGATTGATTTTTCACGTTTCTTTGCAATTTTTGAAGGGTACTTCTTCAGCACTTCGGTTTTCCACCGTTGCGGGTCCATTTCAATTTTTGTTGCCATAATCTCCTCCTTAATTTTAGTCTAATGTTACATTCCCTCTTTCGCCGGTACGAACGGTTACGGATTCTATTGCATTGATTACGAATATCTTTCCGTCGCCACTATTGCCGGTTTGGTTTGTTTTGATAATGGTTTCGATGGCCAGGTCTTTCTTTTCGTCGGTAACTACGAGGGTTATCATTCGTTTCGTTTTAAGCCTGGGCATTTCCTGGATTTGGCTCAGGATCTCTTTGTTTGCCGGATCTTTTAGAACATCCTGGTACGTTGGGCCAAGACCTCTTCCGCGTCCGCGACCTAAAACGCCCATAGCGGTAAAAGAAGGCAGGCCGGCTTCTGAGAGCGCCATTTTGGTTTCGTTCATTTTTGCGATGCGGATTATAGCGAGTAATAATTTCATTGCGATTGGTTTAATGATTAATCAATTTGCCGATAGGGCAATAAAACAATGTTGGGACTTTGCATTTTTAATTGGCATATTGAACTATTGTCCCATTGAATTACAGTTCTTTCATTCCGTTGGAGATGGTGTAGGTTTCTTCAACCGGGGTTACGAAGATTTTACCATCACCAAACTGACCTTTATCACCGGATCGGGCGGCTTCTATAATTGTAGTGATTACGAAATCTTTGTCCGATTCTTTAATCCCAATCAACAGGAGTTCTTTAGGAAGTTCATCGTAAGTCACATTTCCTACTTTTAACCCACGCTGCTTGCCTCGGCCAAATACAGCCATTTTGGTTACTGCGGGAAAACCTGCCTCAAAAAGGGCTTTCATTACTACTGCCGATTTCTCGGGACGAACTATTGCTCTTAGTAAATACATAATTAAATCTCCTGTTATTTTAGTTGAACAAACCGAATGTCATTAATAATTCTTCTAGTTCGGGGATGGTTAAAGGTTTTGGAACAACGAGCATTCTGTTTTCGTCGATCTTTTTAGCCAGCATCCTGTATTCATCGGCCTGAGCGTGTACAGGATCGAATTCGATAACTGTTTTCTTATGGATTTCGGCCTTTTGAACCATATTGTCACGAGGAACAAAGTGAATCATTTGCGTACCCAGTTTTTTGGCAAATTCTTCGATCATTTGTCGCTCATTGTCCACTTTACGGCTGTTACAGATTAACCCCCCGAGGCGAACGGTTCCTGCCTGTGCGAATTTCACGATACCTTTGCAGATGTTGTTTGCTGCGTACATGGCCATCATTTCGCCGGAGCATACAATGTAAATCTCTTCGGCCTTACCATCGCGGATTGGCATTGCAAATCCACCACAAACTACGTCGCCAAGTACATCGTAGAATACGTAATCGAGCTCTTTGTCTTCTTCGTAAGCTCCTAGCTGTTCCAAAAGGTTTATAGAAGTAATAATACCACGGCCTGCGCAACCAACACCTGGTTCTGGACCGCCCGATTCTACACAGCTTGTACTTCTGTAACCAGCTTTCATTACGTCTTCCAGCTCTACGTCTTCACCTTCCTCGCGAAGTGTGTCGAGTACTGTTTTCTGAGCAAGGCCACCGAGCAACAGACGGGTGGAGTCGGCCTTCGGGTCGCAACCCACAACCATTACTTTTTTCCCCATCTCTGCAAGTCCTGCAACTGTGTTTTGAGTGGTGGTACTTTTACCGATCCCTCCTTTTCCGTAAATTGCTACTTTTCTCATTTTTATTCCTCCAAATTGTTTGTTTGTCGATATAGTATATGCAGGTTTGGTGCCATATATTTTGGGAGGGTGGTTTTGTGTAAGAAAATGCTAATTAAATGACTGAAAATCAGTGGTAAAATTTTTGTATTTTTTTATTAATTTAAGGTAGTGTTTGTAAATTTGTTCTAAAAATACAACATTGAAGTAGTAAAAATAGGGGGTATGTTACAAAAATGTAGGAATTTTATTACAAATGAATAATTGAATTGGGGGGGGGTATTTTTTTTAAATTTGCTCAATGTTTCGTTTGTGGTAATTGGGAATGTGTGGTTATCATGTAACCTCACCCCAAACCCTCGCCTAAAGGCGAGGGGACCTTGCTTCTAAGCTTCTTCTAAAAGCGACAGTCTTAATCATGAGTTAATCTTTAACTCCCCTCTCTTTCAGGAGAAGGGCTGGGGGTGAGGTTGCTAAATTATCTGGCTAAAATCTCATCAATCTTATACCATTTCGCTCAACTCTGAACTTCTAATATTCAAATCGATCGGCTTTCCGTAATTTAGAAGCCTTGAAAATTCATAGCATTTTTGTCCAGAAGTGCATAGGTGGTTCTGTATCTTTAAAGCCTAGGCTTTGATACAGCGTTTTGGCGTTGGTATTATCTTCGCGCACTTCGAGCGTAACTTTACAATAGTTCTTTTCTGTGGCAATGGATGTTATTTTATGAAGTAAGGCTTTGCCAAGGCCACTTCCTCTCATTTCTTTCTTAACGATAATGTCGTGTATATTTATGTATGGACTGGCTTTAAAGGTTGAGAAGTTTACAAAACAGGTTGCAAGACCTGCTATTTCGTTGTTCAGCAAAACAAAGAGAACGAAGCTGGCCGGATGAGCTTTTAGTCCGGCGATGAGTTGCAAACCTTTCTGCTGATCGAGAGGAATTCCACCTCCCATGGGATCGTTGATGTAACAGTTTAAAAGCTCCAGGAGTTTATCGCAATGGTGGCTGTTTGCGAAGTCGCAGAAAGTAAATTCCACGTTATTCGGCTGGTTCTGCATGTGCGGTGTGCTTTTTAAATCGTTTGGGGTCTATTTCGTACTTTTTAATGCGAATTCCCATCATGCGCTCGGTGATTCCCAGTTGCTCTGCAGCTTTTACAAGGTTGCCCTTGGTGCTGAGCAGCGTTTCGAGTATCATTTGTTTTTCGAGTCGTTCCAGGATAGCATCGAGCGTACCTGCGGTTTTGGTTTTAGATGAAACCGATGTTTGCAGGGTGGGAGGCAGGTTATGCGCCCGGATCACATTTTCGGAACTGAGAATGCATGCGCGTTCAATACAGTTTTCCAGCTCGCGGATGTTGCCAGGCCAATGGTATACCATAAGCATATCGATGGCCGACGAGGAAATACGCTTTATTTTCCGGTTGTGGTTTTTGTTGAACTTGGTAATGAAGTGGTCTACTAGTCCGGGAATGTCGTTTATGCGCTCTCTTAGAGGCGGGATAAATAAAGGGAATACGTTTATGCGGTAAAACAGGTCTTCCCTGAATTCATTCTTGCCAATCAGTTCTTCCAGGTTCCGGTTTGTAGCGCAAATAATGCGGACGTCAGCTTTTATAGGCCTGGTACTACCAACGCGTTCGAATTCTCGCTCCTGCAATATTCGCAGTAGTTTAACCTGTGTAGAGGCCGGTAAATCGCCAATTTCGTCGAGGAATATGGTGCCACCTTCAGCAGCTTCGAAACGTCCCTTGCGCAGCACATTTGCACCTGTGAATGCACCTTTCTCGTGGCCAAAAAGTTCGCTCTCGATCAGACTATCTGGCAATGCTGCACAGTTCACTTTAATGAAAGGCTTATTTTTCCTGAGGCTTCCGTAATGAATGGCATCGGCAATCAGTTCTTTCCCTACACCGCTTTCGCCACGAATAAGCACGGTAGCGTTGGTAGGGGCGACTTTCTCAATAAGATCGAACACAGCTTGCATTTTTCCTGAATTTCCAACGATATTGGTGGGGATAATACGCTCTTTCAGTTCGCTGTGCAGTTTGAGGTTTTCTTCTTTCAATTGTTCAATTTCTTCTGCATATTCCTGCCTGTTACGCACCGACTGGGCCACCAATGCTCCGGAAATGGATAATATCCGCGCATCCTCAGCAAAAGTAATATGTTGGTTATAGATGCGATGTATACTCAAGGTTCCAACAATTTCGTTTTCGTTTTTAATGGGAACACAAATGAAAGAAATGTCTTTATTGTCTATTTTGACTGCAGTGCCTGTCTTGTTCAGAAAGGACTGATCTTCTGAAATTTTAGGTATTACAATGGGTCTGCCCGTTTCCACCACTTTCCCGATAATGCCTTCGCCAATTTTATAGGTGACACCGTCCTGTTCTTCATCGGTTAAGCCATATGCAACCTCAATGAATATCTGAGAATTTGCTCGGTTAAGGATGGTGAGTATTACGCGTTCTGCCGATAAGTAGGTGGCTAAAAGGTGTACCGCTGCTGAAAGGTTTTCTTTCATTTCGAGCGATCGTTTGTTTAACAAACTACTAATATCGAGCAGAAGGTTCAATTCTTTGATTCCGTAACATTCACCCCCTGTTTTTCTACAATGCTCCGACATTTTTTTATCTTTTTTAGAATACTACCCCAGCAAAATTAATATATAAATTTAAAAATTCAACAAATAATTATAAAATGCCTTTAAATTTAAATTTTTTTGTACACTTTATTTACATATTGTCTTTAAGTGGTTGTTTAAGCTAAAAATTTGTAATCTGACATTCCGTGCTTGAATTGTTTGGCTATTCATTGCCAATTTTCTATTTTGCATATGCAAACGATAAGAAACCATTAATTCCGAAACTATCGAATTTCCTCATAAAATAATAATGCGGTTTCGTTAGATTTCCGTAAAATTCAAATCATGAAGAAAATTATCCTTTGGTCGTTAGTTGCTGTTGTTGTTTTGGGAGGCGGGTTTCTGGCCTGGCATTTTTTCAGCCCATACAAAAAAGTTGAACTTTATAGTGTAATTCCTGCAAAACCGGTATTCATAATAGAAACCGACAATTCTTACCAAATGTGGGAAAGCTTAACTGAGAGCCGTGTTTGGGGCGTCTTAAGCAAGCATTCCATTTTTGCTCAATTTGGAAAAGGAATTGCAACAGTGGATTCAATGATCCAGGGTAATCCGCAAATGGCAAGGTATATTGGGCGCCGAAATATGATGATATCCATGCATCTGTTGCAAAAAGACAGGTACGATTTCGTATATGCTGTGGATTTGCGCCGTATGTCCAAATTGCTTCCTGTTAAGGACTTTCTTACTGGTTTTATAAAGGGGTATGATGTTAAAACCATTGATTTTTCTAATAATGAAATTTTTCAGCTTAAGGACAAAAAGAATAGCGCGCAAATAATCTATATCGCCTTCCTGGAAAACGTTCTTGTGGCTTCGTTTACACAAAAGCTCGTTGAATCGTCTATTACACAGTTTAGTGATCCATTGTTGGCCAAAAATAACAACTTCCTTGCTGTTCGCGATCGCATCAAAGGCTCGGGAATGCTCCAATTGTACATTAATTACGCACAGGTGGACGATTATATCAACGGAATGCTGGTGGCGCCCGATCCTAACCTGCGGCAAATGAGCAAAAGTCTTTATTATTCTGGCCTTGCTTTTGATATTACCAGCGATAATCTGCTTACTTGCGAGGGCGTTACCAATTACAACGATTCCATAGCTTCGAGTTTCAGGGCAATGATTCGTTCTGGTAAAGGAAAAACCGATCTTTTGGATGTGTTGCCCGAGCAAACCGCTTCTTCGGTCTCGCTTGGCTTTGAAAAGTTTACGTTATACTACGACAATGTTTTTGCTAATCTTAGCGAGGTACCCAAAAGCTACAAAGAGAACGAAGCAACCATAAAGCAGGTTGAAAAATTCCTGAAGATTGATGTTAAAAAGAACATCATGGATTGGATTGCCGACGAAGCAGCAATGGTGCATCTTGCACCCATGGGTTTAGGTAGAAGTAATGAATTTGCTGTATTCCTAAAGGCTAAAGATATTGACGATGCAAAGGAAAACCTCGATTTCGTAATGAAACAGGTTAAAAAGCGCACGCCTGTTAAATTTCAGCAGGTAGAGTATAATGGATATTACATCAATTACTTGTCGGTTAAAGGTTTCTTTAAATTGTTGCTGGGGAAATACTTTCAAAAACTTGATAAACCGTATTTTACATACATTGGCGATTATGTGTTTTTTAGCAATCATCCGCAAACACTGAAAATGATCATTGATGGTGTTGTAAAAGAGAAACTGTTGGCCGAAGTTGAAGATTATAAACCATTCTCCCGCAACTTTAGTCGTAAATCGAATGTTCTGGCCGTTATGCACACTGAGCAGTTTCTGAAAAGTATACAGGGAATGGTTACGCCATCTACATGGGCAGCCCTTGAATCCAATAAACAGTACATTCTTTGTTTTCCTTATTTCGGATTTCAGATGGAAGCCGATGGACAAATGTTTAAGACAAAGATTCTGATTCAGTTTAACGAAAACCGTACTTCGGAAATTATAGAAAAGGCTGTATTGAGCGATTCGCTTGCTAGTGCTGATACTACAGGAGAAGTTTCCGGTGAGCCGATCGACAAAAAGGTAGAAAAAATGTTATCTGACGCTGATGAGTATTTCTCAGATGACCCCAATGCGAAAGTTTATCGCGAAACCTATCCGAATGGTCAGACCAAAGTCGAATTCCAAATGAGGGACGGCTTCCGTCATGGCGATTATACTGAATATTATGAAAACGGGAATACTAAAATTAGTGGAAAATACAGTGGTGATCATAAGGATGGCGTCTGGAAAATTTATGATGAAGACGAAAACCTTTTGAAAAAGATACACTACAAGGATGGGAAAATAAAGTAAAACCAATCAATATGAGAGTTCAATCCATTAAAAAATGATACAGACCATAATACCAACATATGGATTATCTGAAAATGCCACCCGCTCAGGGTCTTGAAAAGGAAATCGAGGCTTATTGTTTTTTCAGATTTAACGAAAAATCAGTAATTTCTGATTTGTATTTTCCAAATGGAAAGCCGTCCATGGTCTTCCATTTGGGCGATCCGTTTGAGTATTTTAGTTTGAATTCGAATTGGGAAATAATGCCGCGCATGAGCCTTATATCTTGTGCTATGGCTCCAGTCGCCTTGAATTCGGGGAGAAATGTCGATACGGTGGCCATTCTTTTTAATCCCCATACCATTTACAATTTATTTAAACTAGGATTAGACGCACGTTACAATTTAATAGACATTGAGCCATATATACATGCAGATTTATTCCTCCATTTAAAAGGAACCAATTGCTTCGAACAACGAACAGCGCTGCTCAATACTTATTTTGCTGAACAACTGAAAGGTTATAACCCGGAGAAAGACCTATTTGGCAAGATTTGCAACTATATTTTCGAGAATAAAGGGAATGTTGAACGATATCGTATCGCTGAAATTTTTGATATTTCAGAGAATTACATTCATAAACTCTTCATGCAACGCATAGGCGTTTCGTTTAAGCCGTATTCGCAAATTATAAGAATTTCGAACATCTTAAAAGAGATTACTTGCCTTAACCGCGCGGATTGGATGGAAATACTTGAAAAATATGGCTATTACGACCAGGCCCATTTTATTAAAGATTTTAAAAAAATAGTTAAACAAACGCCTCAGCAATACTTACACCTTGATAAATCATTCTCCGCAATCTTTTCTGCAATAGCGTAGTATCTTTTTTTACAATTTTAAAGAAATCGTTTTTTTCATCTTTGAAGTCCCTGGAACTGTATTAACTAAACTTGTTAGAAATGAAAAATCGATTGAAGTTGTTGGCATCGATATGCCTCGTTATTTTATTTATTCCCCCATTATCTGCTCAGAAAATTGATTTTGAGAAAAAGTTAAAAAAGAAAGTTGTACAAAGAGCAGACAAACGCACAGATCAAGGCATTGATAAAGGATTGGATGCTTTTGAAAAAGGTGTAAAGGATGCAGCTACAGAAAAGAAAGATGATAAAACTGCTGAAGATAAGAATGCGTCTAAAACATCTGATAACAAAAATGCTGCAACCAGCACCGAGAAAAAAGAACCGGCAGGTACACCAAACGAAACTCCTGCATTAGCTTCGTATTCAAAATACGATTTTGTTCCAGGCGAGAAGATTATAGTTTTTGAAGACTTTTCTCAGGATGCAGTTGGCGATTTTCCTGCGCTTTGGTATACCAATGGCTCAGGAGAAATTGTTACACTTAATAATTACCCGGGCAAGTGGTTAATGATGCGTGAAAGATCGGAATATGCGTATATGTTTAATAACCCATTGCCCGATAACTATACTATTGAGTTTGATTATATCCGTCAAAACTGCAAGCATAATAGTAATTCAACCACATTCTATCTCATATCCGTTCCCAAAGGCAAGAATGCTTTCGAAAGTATTACTTATCCCGGCATGAGAATGGATATTCGTGGTGTCGCGGTAGCTGATATGAATAATTTCGGGGTTGATCCCATGGAGAAAGTCAGCAATTTCCGGGATATACCATTGTTAAGTACTGAATGTGGTAAGGTTATTAAAGTTTCCATCTGGGTGCAAAAGCAACGAATGCGTCTTTACTTCAACGAAGAAAAAGTATACGATATACCCCGCATGTTTCCTAAGGATAAACCTATTAATGTTTTTAGAATTTCTAAACACAATCCCGATAAGCAGGATTTCATTTCAAATGTTCGTGTAGCTATTGGCGCTCCTGATCTTCGCAATAAACTGCTTACCGAAGGGAAGCTTGTAACTTACGGGATTTTGTTCGATACGGGATCGGATAAGGTGAAGCCCGAATCGTATGGTACAATCAAGTCTATAGCCGATGTGCTGAAGGAAAATCCGGATGTTAAAGTGAAAATTATCGGCCATACCGATGCCGATGGCGATGACGCCAAGAATTTAGATTTGTCGAAACGCCGCGCCGCTTCTGTAAAGAATGAGTTGGTTAACTCATTTGATATCGATGGGGCAAGAATTTCAACCGATGGAAAAGGCGAATCTCAGCCAGTTGCCTCAAATGACACCCCCGCCAATAAGGCACAAAACAGGAGGGTTGAATTCGTGAAATTATAATTTTTTGTATTCTGTAAATCAATAAAATCAGCTTATGAAAGCCTTCAATGTTTTAATCACAATGCTCTCGGTATCGTTCATGATGAGTTGTGGTGAAGACGAAAAAACTGACAACAATACGAATAATGAGTGCGGGAATAAAGTAGAAAGCCGCAATGATACCATTATTCTTACCGGTAAATGCGATTTTGAAACCAACATTACTTTTCCGTCAGATGCATACTTGATTACGATAAACGAGAAGTCGGACGATGTACTTTCCAGCCTCGAAGTATATCAACCTGCCACCAGTTCTTACCAGGGAGTTAAAGTATCTTCTGCAAGTGCCGTTCGCGCTGATGGGTGGTATAGTCAGGCAAGTATATGGAAGTATATGGATGGAACCTGGAAGTGGCGAGTAAAAGCAACTGGGGAATACCGGGTTGTATTTGCCAGTTTACCGCTTCAGAAAACGCCTGCAGCAGTTCCGGTTACTTACGCGATGCCGGGTCATGCCGTCCTGGGTCCAGTTCATCTGAATGGAACGCATACTTTCAATATATCATGCCCCGATGCAAAACAGGCAGGCTTTACGGCAGAGCTTTGCAATGGCAATACGGGCAGTGGAATACTAAATGCAAGCTATCACAATATTCTTGAGGCGTTTAATCTGGATGAGAATAACAAACAAATCAATAATTATAGTAAGACGACTCAAATAGATGTTGTTGAAGGAAATTACCTGATAGTTGTTACCGCAAACCAAGGCGCAAACTGGACTGTAAGCATTAATTAGCTACAAAAGATTTACCACTTCATAAAAAGGAAGCTAATTATTTGTAGCTTCCTTTTTGCTTTTCTAACTTTTCGTTTTTCTGGCTATTATTCATATTTTTGAAGCTTCAACAGAAGTTAAATATTATAGTAGAAAGGAATAAAAATGGGAAGTAACCACTTTGACGTTCATAATATCTGGACAAAGGACATTCAGTTTTATGGAAAAACCAATCCGGTTCAGTTAATCGAGAAATATGGCTCACCGCTTTATGTTTACAGCGAAAAGGTATTACGGGAAAGATGCAAAGAGCTGAAACAACTCATTTCTTATCCCAAATTTAAAGTCAATTATTCTGCCAAAGCCAATACAAACTTGCGTTTGCTGAAAATTGTACGCGATGAAGGCTTGCTGATTGATGCCATGTCGCCTGGCGAAATTTTTATCGAGCTGAAGGCCGGTTATAAGCCCGAAGATATTCTGTTTATCAGCAACAACGTGTCCGACGAGGAAATGCTATACGCCATTAAAGCAGGCGTGCTTATTAGTGTCGATTCTCTTGCCCAGCTCGAGCGATATGGCCGATTAAATCGTGGCGGTAAAGTTGCTGTCCGCATAAATCCTGGTGTTGGCGCCGGTCATCACGAGAAAGTGGTTACAGGTGGAAAGAATACAAAGTTTGGTGTCGATCCGGGCTTTGTGACGGAAATGAAGGATATTCTTTCGCGCTACGAATTGAAGCTTGCCGGGTTAAACCAGCATATTGGCTCGTTATTCATGACTGCCGATTCGTATATCGAAGCTGCATCTTTCATGCTAGAGTTTTCGGAAAATTTCTCAGACCTCGAATTTGTTGATCTGGGCGGAGGTTTCGGAATTCCTTATCATAAGGAGGCTGGCGAGGAACGCCTGAATCTAAAAATTCTTGGAACTCGCTTGCAGAAGTTGATTGATGACTGGAAGAAACGCACAAATTCTGATATTACTATAAAAATTGAACCCGGAAGGTACACTGTTGCTGAGTGTGGTGTGTTGCTAGGTCAGGTGCATTCGGTAAAAAAGAATGGCCCCAAAAAGTTTGTAGGAACTGATATTGGTTTCAATGTACTTATACGACCTGCAATGTACGACGCACATCACGATATCGAGGTGTACAATGCCCTGCCACGCAGCGTAGAAAAAACAGAAACGGTAACGATTGTTGGAAATATCTGCGAAACAGGCGATGTAATTGCCAAGGACCGCAAACTCCCTCAAATTAAGGAAGGCGATATTTTAGGCGTTCTCGATTCAGGCGCTTATGGAATGGTAATGAGCTCTAATTATAATTGCCGCTTGCGTCCTGCTGAGGTTCTTATAACAGAAACGGGCGACGATGTCCTGATCAGGAAAAGGGAAGAACTTAATGATCTGGTAAGGTGTTTTACCGTATAGCTCTGTTCAAAACTTTAAATTGTTAAACAATGAAAAGCCTGATTATTGCGATTTCCTTTTTACTTATTTTTTCGTCTGCGTCTGCTCAGTATAATGATGAGAACAGAGCATCCCTGGGATTCACCTTCTCTTCATTTGGCGATTTGGATTTTATGCAATCGCAGGATGTAGTAGGGGCTCCTAGTTATGAAATCGGACAATTTTACACTTTCGGGGTTGTTTTGCTAATTCCTATGAATGATTGGCTCAATTTTGAAGGAAGTGTTGAGTTTAAACGTTTTAAAGTCGTTATCAATCCAGCTTCGGGCATAAATTTACCTGCCCATACCGATAAGGTGTCAATGGTAGATATTCCATTGCTTCTTCGCGTTAATTTTTTAAAATACGCTTTTGTAAATGGTGGTTTGATCGTTAGCAACAGTAGCGGGTTTAGTGCAATTAACAGTTCCGGAATTGGAGGGAAATTAGGGGTAGGGCTTACATATCAATTTCAACGGGTTGGTGTTTTTGCAAATCCATATGTTTCTGTAAATCCCATTATCAGTTTTTCATCCGACAGTCATGATCGTATGCTTGAAGCCGGTATTCGTCTGGGTCTTACCCTTAAGTTATGAAAACTTCAGAACACTTTGTTGTTTTCGTTGTTCTGTTTTATAATTTTTTAAAACTATGAACCGAATCGAAGCAGTTAATTCAATCTCTGATATATATCCTGAATATAGGAATACGCCTATTGGCCTTCTTTTAGAATATCATAACCTGAACAGACCATACGAAACATATGATGCTGCGCAGTTACTTATCGGTATGTGTATGGATAACCGGAAGCATTTGCATATTCCGGATAATTACGCATATATCATCCGCGCCGGCGGGGCTAATCTTCGTTACAGCGAATTCAAAGTTTCATATGCCATTGCCGTAGGCAAAGTACAACACATAGCCCTAATAGGTCACAATAATTGCGGTATGGTCAATTTATCTGCGCGAAAAGCTCAATTTATTGAAGGTCTGGCTGAAAATGCAGGTTGGGATAGGGAATGGGCGGAGGAACATTTTATGCACTTTGCGCCCATGTTCGAAATTGGTAATGAAGTCGATTTTGTGTTGAGCGAAGCCAAGCGTCTGCGTCTCAGGTATCCGAAAGTTCAAATAGCACCTTTGATGTACTTGGTTGAAGATAATAAACTTTATCATTTAAGAGATAAGTAGTTAGAAGTAATCCGGCCTGGTGTGCAACTGAATTGTTGTACTTTTATTGTTAATAAGTTCATCGAATCGTTAAAAACTAATACATTTTTTGGGTAGAATGGAAAGTGAAAATACTTTTCTTTGTTTCCGTTTTTACAGTGGAGGAAGCCTCCGAACTATACTGGATTGGTATTTAGAACTATTCTGATAAAGAACTTTAAATTTTATTTGAGCAACGAATTCAAAGTATTCAGAATTCTAACCTGAACAACATATCCTTTAACAAAGGAACATTTTGTTTTGAAACCTAATTAGCCTATATATGAATAAGTTTATTTTGATTTTTGCTCTTGCCGCATTATGCTTTAGCGGCTGTAAAAAAGACATCGTTCCTCCACCCGATCCGGGACCTGGAATTGAAAGCACAAGTGCATCACCCTATAGTTCGGGTGCTCGAGTTTCCTCATTAGACAAAATTGCAGACGATTCAGCAAAAAAAGCCACCACTGATTCAGTTCTTATTGCAACCGATTTGCAGAAAACCAATAAGGGAATTGTCGAATAAAATGCCGAGTAATATATGCAATTAACAGTTATTTTAAACTGATATGAATTGTTTATAAAGTTCAATTTGTCCCCATTGCAACGAATTTGTGTTCCTGCAGTGGGGATTTTTAATTTAAACGTTTTTGGTCATACGAATCAGTACGATTTTTTATAGGTTTGATAAGAAAACTTAAAAGGGAGCTCTTTTTGAGAAACTCCGGGCTCTTCACTCACTATTTCCCACGATTTATCAATTTCCGGAAAGAAAGTGTCGGCATCAAAAGATGCATAAATACGTGTTATGTATAACTTTTGAGCAAAAGGAAGAAATAGCCGGTAAATAGTTTCTCCGCCTATAACAAAATTTTCATTTGCCGGATCGCATGCTTTTAAGGCATCTTCAATTGAGTTGGCCAATACTACACTCTTAGGAAAGCCGTATACACCGTTGGTAATTACAATGTTTTTACGGTCGGGCAGGGGCTTTACTTTTAGCGAATCCCAGGTTTTACGGCCCATTATAATCGTGTGCCCTGAGGTAATTTGTTTAAAACGTTTTAAATCTTCAGGGATGTGGTATAATAAGTTGTTATCCAGTCCAATTGCATTGCGGTCTGCAAGCGCTGCTATGAGTGTAATAGGCATCATACGGCAATATCTCCTTTAATATGAGGGTGTGGATTGTAATTCTCGAATTGAAAGTCCTCGAATTTGAAATCCGTAATAACAGAAACATCCGGATTCATAATAAGTTTAGGCAAGGGGCGGGGTTCGCGGGTTAGTTGAAGCTTAACCTGTTCCAGGTGGTTTAAATAGATATGGGCATCTCCCAAGGTATGAATAAATTCGCCAGGTTGCAGATTGGTTACTTGTGCAACCATATGCAACAGCAAAGAATACGAGGTAATATTAAACGGTACACCCAGGAAAATATCAGCACTCCGCTGATACATCTGGCACGAAAGCTTACCGTTAGCAACATAAAACTGAAACAGAATGTGGCATGGAGGTAAGGCCATTTTATCCAGCTCGCCTACATTCCATGCATTCACGATATGACGACGGGAGTCGGGGTTGTTCTTGATGGATTCGATAATGCCCGAAATCTGGTCGATATGTCTACCATCGGCCGTTGGCCAGGAACGCCATTGATAACCATATACGGGACCCAGGTTTCCATTGGGGTCGGCCCATTCATCCCATATCGAAACGCCATGGTCCTTTAGGTATTTGATGTTGGTTTCGCCTTTGAGGAACCATAGCAGCTCATGTAGAATTGATTTGGTATGAAGTTTTTTCGTGGTCAAAAGAGGGAATCCCTGACCTAAATCGAAGCGCATCTGATACCCGAAAGTGCTTATTGTTCCAGTTCCGGTGCGGTCGGTCTTGGTTACGCCATGGTTTAGAACGTGAGAGAGTAAGTCTAAATATTGCTTCATAATGATGAAATATTAAGAATGCTGAGAATTATGTTTGATAAAAAAGAGCCTGTATATCCAAACTACAACAAATGCCAGAAAAAGCCTTGGAAAAGTTATCCAAATTACGGGCACTCCAATGGCTGCAAATAGCAAGGTATCCTCAAGAAGAGAATGAGAGATGGCAATGTGGTGATTGAGAATATCGGCTTGTTTTTTAGTGATTTTACCCTTCTCAGTTTGCTCAATAAGAACGGATGATCCCCACGCGAGCCCTATAACATTTGCAATAAGCCACATAAAGGATGCCTGAGCAGGTAGCCCAAATAGTCGCAGGAGTGGAGACATAAGCCGCGAAAGCCACAACGTAATGGAGAATTCATCGAGAATGCGCTGTAAAAAATTCAGCGCGTAAATAATGATGATAATTTTAACCACCAGCCAGAACGTATCTATAGCCCAGCTTAACATTGTTTCGGAAAATGTGTGGGTTGCTACAACCTCAGCTTTTGCCTGGTGAACAACAGAATCGCCGGGAAGTACCATGTTTAAGAAAATGGCAGCAACGATAGCTGTTGCGATGCGCAGCGTAACCATCCACCAGGCGGTTGAACCCGTTTTTCGCTGAACGGCACTTTCGATGATCAGGTTGTGGGCAATAAGCGTCATTAATGCCATAATACATATTTCGCGTGCCGAAAAGCTGATGGTTTCGATTACTGCTATGGCCGAATAGATATTCAAAAAGCCTCCGCTTAGCAAAACCAAAGCCGCTTCGCCTCGCAACCCAAGCATTTTAACCAATGGTGCGGTGTATTCGGCAAGAATTAGCAATACACCAGCAAATTCCAACAGTTTTACACCCAGCGAAATGGGAATCATCAATGTTAGCAGCCACTGTATGGTTTTTAAAGCCGGCTTATAGGATTGAATGAAGCATTCGTATACTTTTCGGGCGATATGTTTTTGTTCAAATGTCCTTGTAAGAATATTCATTGCTAATTAATCAATGTACGCATCAAATTTTATGGCCACTAATTTATCGTTTTTAAAAACGAATTTATAGTTCATCATTTTGGCTTTCGATGTCATTTTTACGGTGTCGTCCTGGTTATATTTTACATCAGTAAAGCTGTTGAAAAAAGCGGCCCTGTTTATTCCAACCTTAACTCCGTTCAATAAAGATATTTTGTCGTCGCAAATGTTTCCGGCAAAGAGCATTTCGCGGTTCGATCGGCTCTTAAAAATGAAAAGCTCCGATTTTTTTCTGTGAAATTTGTATATCGTATCTTTTTGGGAGGGTTGATGCCTGTTTTGAACGGTAAAAATACTTAGTTTATAAGGAGGTACAATATGTTTACTGAAGTTTTTAATGGTTGGCTCAAATTCAAAAGGCTTTTCGAGCAACGTATTCTGCGATAAAGGAATGGTGCTAAGTTTGGTGGTTGCATGCTGGGAGGTGCAGCTAAATATAATAAAGGACATGGCTAATATCAGCAAAGCCATAACCGTTCTTTGTTGTCGCAAAATAGTATCCATCATATCAATCGAAAATGGTTTCTTGCAAAAGTAAACTTAATTAAAAAGACTAACCAGAAACAGGGATTATATTCTTATCATAGTTAACAATTTTTAACCCGCGCCGTAAACGGGTATATTTAATTTATTTAAAACCGGGACTTTTTAACAATTTCGCCAATTGTTAAAAAATTACCTGAAAAAATTAAAGCTTTAAACCATCAAAGTTATATATTTGAGGAACTATAATTTAAATGAAACCAGTTAAATCTTTACTATTCATCATTGGCTTGTTTGTGCAAACGGCTATGTTTTCGCAGATTACAATTCAGGCAAGCAAAACTGCAGGTTGTGATACGCTGACTGTGGGATTCTCTTTTACAGCCGATCCTTCAATAACTGTAACTAAGGTGAAGTGGGATTTTGGCTCAGGACAAACAAGTAATCTTACCGATCCAATATGTAAGTATAATTTACCTGGTATTTATGATGTAATGGTAGTACTGAGCGCTACAGATTCGGTTATTTATAACGATTTCATCAAGGTAGGATTAACCCCTGACCTTTCTTTACAATATAAAGATACCCTGAATACTGCTACCTATACAAAGGTTATTCGCGCCTCATCTTCGAATGGGAATCCACCCATACCTTATACCTACAGTTGGGAAATTGATGGCACCGCCGTACCCGGTAATTCCGATTTTATTGTTCATTCGTTTGATACCACCGGGAACTTTCAGGCGTATGCAATTGCTACGGATAATTTGGGATGTGCTGATACGGCTACCGCTACTTTGGCGGTTTATAACGATATTTATGTGCCCAACGTGTTTACTCCGAATGGCGATAAGCAAAACGATGAGCTCAAGATTGTTTCGGACGGTGAACAGTTCATAACGTTGCAGGTTTTTTCGAAGTCAGGAATGCTCGTGTACAAAACAACTGCCAAAACTATTGTATGGGATGGTAAAATGAGCTCAGGTACCATTGTTCCTGAAGGATTATACTATTATGTAGCCGAAACCGACGGTTCTCCATCGATTACTAAAAAAGGGTTTATTTACGTTTACAGGTAATTTTTCTTTATTGATTTTTCGATAATAATTGATCGCTAAAAAACAGCTATTCGTCACTTCTAAATTATCAGATACAAAAAAGCTGTCTGATTGTTAAACATTTCGTGCAAAGCCGCCGTAAATAAAACTGAATTAAATCACGTTGAATTAAAAACCTTTGCAATGAACCGTTTGCTCATCTTTGGGATAGTACTTATTAATTTTCTTGCCAGTTGTAAGAAAGAGACCTCTGGAGAATTCGATTTTGAGGTTGTTGGGCTTGAGAGTATGAACGTCACAATAGGCGAAGCCAAAGCCATAAACCTTCAGGTTGTTACAACCAACGGAGACCCACAGAAAGTGGTATTGAGTCTTTCCGATGTACCCGATGGATTTGTATATTCCTTTGAGAATGTTGATGGTGTGCCCGATTATTATACGTCGTTGGGTTTATCTGTTACCAAACAGGCTAAAGTAGGTACTTACAGAATGGCATTAAAAGCGATGGCAGGCGAAAAGGTTAAAACCATTGCGTTCGATGTTTTCGTGGATGGTTCTTTATCCATGTCGATGACGGTTTACGACGCCACTAACTGGACTCCCGAATTGAATTATGGCAACCTGGTTGACAGTGCGAAAGTTAAATTGTTTCTTAATGAGGCCGCAGTACTGGCAAATCATCCGGTTGATTCGGCCTTTACCAATAACGATGGACGCGCTTATTTTTATAAGATGCAGCCCGGTAATTATTTATTCACAGTTGAAAAAGACGGACTGAGCAACATTATCGATAAAAAAGTGATGAGTGGCATTTCTAAAGGATTTGCTACAACAGGTATTTTCAGGTACTCTTACGAGATAAATGTAAGCGCACAGCCCAATGCAAAGATTGGAGACTTACGTTTCCGCGATTTTACTGGTGATTGGCTTCTTACTGACAAAGACAGGGTGGCAGCAGACGTGTTGAGCTTATACAAAGACGTGTTAAGCGAGAAGGTCGTTTGGATTGGTAAATAAATCACTTGGGCTTAACATCGAACTCGTATCCTTCTACACTTGTATTGCAAAGTAGGTTACTGCATACGTTGTTTACAATGATCATCGCTGCTTCCTTCGTTTCTGCTTCTATTTCGAGCTTGAAATGCTTACCCGCCCTGATGTTTTGAATTTCGGAAAATTCCAGATTCCGCGCACAAACAGTTATTTCCTTCCCTTGATGGTCGGGCAAATGCTTTAATGGCATTACGTTTACTTCGGCAATATACCTCATATTTATCGTTTTTGTTGAATAAGCGGGTCTATAACAGAAATGATAAGATAAAGGATAAAGATGATGGGGAATGCGGAAATATGAAACAAGATAAGAAGAACAATTGAAGTAGTCAAGAGTAGGTACCTGGATTTATTATTGACGGGATTAAAGTTTTTGAATTTCAGCGAAATGAGCGGAATTTCGGATATGAGTAACACGGAAAGAACAATAACTACAATCAAAAGAACATACTCGTTAAGTATAATATGTTGAAAGTTTGGATAATCGCGTACGATAAATGGAAAAGAAGCAACTAAAAAGGCCGCTGCCGGTGTGGGAACACCTATGAATGAATCGGATTGCCTGCTGTCAATATTGAATTTCGCAAGACGCAACGCAGAAAATAAAGCGAGAATAAAGGCTAAACCTGGAAGGGCGATCGTAAATAAAGGATTTTGTAGCTGAACATCGTTGTATTTAGTGAGAACAGTCCATTCCAGCAACTTGAAAACGATAACCGATGGCGCAACGCCAAAACTAACCACATCGGCAAGTGAGTCGAGCTGTTTTCCTATATCGGAGTAGGTTTTGAGTAATCGTGCTGCAAAGCCATCCAGGAAATCAAAAATACCGGCGGCAAATATTAGCAAAGCTGCAGGAATAAGAAGGTTGTTAAATGCAAACACAATTGATAAACATCCACATAAGAGATTGATCAGCGTAATGAAGTTTGGAATGCTGAATATTTTTATTTTTTGATCATTCATTATAGTGTCTTTTAATCAGGTAATTGTAACATCCGTAACTGCCTCTCATAATGGAGAGTTTTGGTTGTATGAATGTTTCGCAATACTTCATGTTAGTCTCCGCAAAAGTAATTTAATTTTAATTTCTCTATCTTTAAATTATCCTAATTCGAAACCAAAAAGATTTTGAATCGTTAGAAAACTAACTGTTGAGAATTTATTTATCTTTAAGCCACTTTTGGCGAATAACTCTATATTCTTTATGAAGATTGCTGTTGACTTTGATGGAACTATTGTTGAACACAAATATCCGGAGATCGGGGAAGAGCATTTATTTGCAATTGAAACATTAAAGGAATTGCAACGCCGGCAGCATTTAATCATTTTATGGACCTTTAGGTCGGGGAAATACCTTGACGAAGCAGTAGAATACTGTCGCAGCCGGGGCCTCGAGTTTTACGCTGTAAATAAGAATTATCCCGAAGAGATTTTCGACGAAACCATCAGCCGTAAAATCCTTGCCGATTTATATATTGACGATCGCAATTTTGGCGGGTTCCCGGGTTGGAATGTTATTTTTGAGATGATTTGCAATGGAAAGGCCCTCGAACCTCAGTTGTTCGATTCGGACCTGAACAAAAAAACTTTCGGGAATAAATTGAAACGCCTCTTTTCGGGTGCATAATACATAATCCCATGCGGAATGTGCTTAGTCCTTTACTTGCTGCACTGCTGATGCTTATGTCGGCATGTATTTCCTGTAAGCAATCCGGATCAACAAAAGAAAATTACAGCATTCAGCAAAGCAGCGAAATACGCGATAAGAAAAATGTATATTTCGTATCTCCACAAAAAAATCAAAGGTTCAATAATAATGCGCAGATATTTATCAAACTGGCATTGAGGGATACTTCACGGCACCCCGATTCAGTCCTTATTCTTATTGATAATAAAAAGCTGGCTTCCATATCGTCGGTTGAGGACAGTATATGCTGGCCACTCCGGAATTCAAGATTAGGAAGCAGAAATGTAGAGGCAGTTTGCTATTATCATGATGGCCAAAAGGATCATACTTTTATTCAGGTTACGCTGCTGTCGGGCACTCCTCCTGTGCAATATTCTTACAAAGTAATTAATACTTATCCTCATAGCCGTAATTCTTATACGCAGGGATTGGTGTACAATAAGGAACTGTTATATGAGAGTACTGGTATTTATGGGCAGTCCAAACTACAAAAAATTAAATATCAGACTGGCGCGGTGCTGAATGTATTTAACTTGCCGAACGACATCTTTGGGGAAGGGATTGCCTTGTTCGATAATAAAATTATTCAGATATCATGGAAGGAACAGGTCGCATTTCTTTACGATAAGGAGACTTTCGAGCAGATTAATAAAATATACTATCCCATAAAGGAGGGCTGGGGAATAACCTACAATGGTAATCATCTTATAATGAGCGATGGTTCTCATATTCTTTACGTTTTGGATAAGGAATACTTTACAGAACTGTCGAGAATAGAGGTGTTTGACCAAAAAGGCCCTGTAACCGATTTAAATGAACTTGAATATATTCAGGGCGAGATCTGGGCTAATATCTACAATACCGATACGATTGTTCGGATAAATCTCACAACTGGCGAGGTGGTGGGGGAAATAGATATGACAGGGCTTCTTAAACCCGAAGATAAAACAAATACTACCAGCGTATTAAATGGTATAGCCTACGATCCGGCTACAGGGCGAATTTTTGTTACAGGAAAAAACTGGCCTAAGCTATTTGAGATCAGTTTGGTGCCCAATAAGTAAAGCTTTCTTACAGATTCATTATATCTAACCGACGTTTTTTGAATGGATATTTTTTTACTTTTGCTAAATTCACTTACGGAACGCAAACAAAACCTCCATTGTTAATAACTTGTTAATAAATGCGCACAGCTTGTTTATAACTGTACACTTTAATTCCACAGAGTTTTAAAGTATGTTACTAATTTTGCGGAGCGCCTGATAATTAATAAATTAACATTATTATTCAGTAAATTAAATAAAATGGCTAAAGTAATCGCATTGGCAAATCAGAAGGGTGGCGTGGGGAAGACCACTACAGCAATCAATCTATCAGCAAGTCTAGCAGTATTGGAGAAAAGGGTACTCCTTATCGATGCCGATCCACAGGCTAACGCAACTTCCGGTTTAGGGTTTGATACACGGTCCATTAAATCCGGTATTTACGAGTGTTTAACCGATGGGTTAAATCCAACAGAAGTGATGCTAAAGGCTGAAGTTCCTGGACTGGATATTATCCCGTCAACCATTGACCTGGTTGGTGCCGAAATTGAAATGGTTAGCCTTCCCGATCGCGAAAAGATCATGAAGAAAGCGATTGAAAAAATCCGCGACCAATACGATTATATATTAATAGACTGTTCTCCTTCGCTGGGATTGATTACGGTAAATGCACTCTCTGCCGCTGATTCAGTGATTATTCCTGTTCAATGCGAGTACTTTGCACTGGAGGGATTGGGCAAGCTGTTAAATACAATAAAGTTTATCCAAAGCCGTTTGAATACAGCGCTTGAAATCGAAGGGTTTTTGCTTACCATGTACGATGCTCGTTTGCGCTTAAGCAATCAGGTTGTCGACGAAGTTACCAAACATTTCCAGCAGATGGTGTTTAAAACGATCATCCAGCGTAACATTAAATTAAGTGAATCTCCCAGTTTCGGCAAGCCTGTTATTTTGTATGATGCAAGCTCTACAGGTTCCGTTAATTATTTGAACCTGGCGAAAGAGTTGTTACAAAACAACGACAAAACCATTTCAAAGAGCACTGAAAAAGCTGCCATATAATTAGTATAATCATATAATCAGAAATGATAGCAAAGAAAAACGCACTAGGAAGAGGGTTAGGAGCATTAATTGAAGAAGCCGCTGAGCCTATGGCTAAACAGGAACCAGCTGCTGCCTCAATTAACGAGATTGAGATTGATTTAATAGAAGTGAACCCCTTTCAGCCTCGTAAACATTTTGATGAAGAAGCATTAAACGAATTGGCCATTTCCATAAAGGAACTTGGCATTATTCAACCCATAACAGTACGACAACTGGACAATGGCAAATACCAGTTAATTACTGGCGAACGCCGTTTCCGCGCATCGCAGCGGGCTGGCCTTAAGCAAATTCCTGCTTATGTCCGTAAAGCCGATGATCAGGCTATGCTTGAACTTGCGCTTGTTGAAAATATTCAACGCGAAGACTTGGATTCTATTGAGGTTGCTATTAGTTATCAGCGCCTTATAGACGAATGTAGCTTAACACAGGAAAGTCTTAGCGAACGCGTAGGTAAAAAACGCTCAACAGTTGCCAATTATTTACGGTTACTCAGACTTCCCGCCGAAATTCAATTGGGTATACGTAATCGAAAGCTTTCCATGGGTCATGCAAGAGCCCTTGTAAATGTTGAAGCACCTGAAATTCAATTGGATATTTTCAATCAGATTGTTGAGGATGATTTGTCTGTTCGGCAGGTTGAAGAGCTGGTTCGCCAGCTTAACGAGCCCCAACCGGAGATTGTACAGGTACCTAAAAACGGGAAACCAGTAAAGGAAACTCTTCCGGCTGAGTTCGATAGCTATAAATCCCAACTTCGCAGTATTTTTAATTCAAAAGTTGAGCTGAAGCGGGACAATAAAGGAACAGGAAAGATCGTTATTCCTTTCAATACGGATAGCGAATTAATTCAAATTATGAGCTTGGTTGAAAAAGTCAGAAATTAGAAGATATTGCACCTTGGATATTCTATTTCATAGCCGGAAGATAAAGTTTATCATTCTGTTTTCCGGTATTCTTCTGTGTTCTGGACGAACCTCTTTTGCTCAGTATTCGGATACGCTCAGATTCAATGTTACCGATTCAATATTAAAACCGGTTCATTCGCCTACCAGAGCCGCCATACTGTCGGCTGTATTCCCGGGCATGGGACAGGTCTATAATAAGAAATACTGGAAACTTATTCTGGTTTATGGTGGCTTAGGAGCATTCGGTTATTTTGTGAATCATTGGGATTCAAAATATAACGAGTATCTTAACGGATATATTAATTTTAGTAAGTACCACGACAGGACGGCTATTCAGCATTTAAAATACATTAATCAGATTGTAGGATCCGATCAGTTAATTATTGATAACTTAAGAAGGTCCAAAGACCAGTATCGACGCTGGCGCGATTTGAATGCCCTTGGTTTCCTTGGGATTTATATTTTGAATATTGTTGACGCAACTGTTGACGCGTATTTCTTTAATTACGATATTAGCAATGATCTTTCGTTGAAGATTCGTCCAACTTTATTAAATAGTGTTGCTAATAGCGGCACCTTCGGGATAAAGTTGTGTTTTACAATACGCTGATCCGTATTTTTCGAAACTCGTAAGCAAAAAATTACGTATTACGGGTATCTATTTAGTAACAAACTAACTTACGAAGAGATGAAGAGAAGTATTTTACTCAGTTGGCTGTTGATTTGCGTTCCGTATCTGGCTATTGCTATTGACCCGGTTAAAAAGGACACCATTCCTACCGACGAATATTCAAATTTCGATACAAATCTCGAAAATCTTGTCAATTCATGGTATGTTCAGGAATCGATTGGTGCCGATACCTTGAATGACCTTGTTGAAAGTGATACTTCATTTATTCCTTCTGACGTGCCGGACTCCGTTTATATTAGCCGGATCAAGAAGATTCCTTCTCTCATAGAACTTACATACAACAATATAGTAAAGAGCTATATCAATGTTTATACCGTAAAAAAGCGCGATAAACTTGAAGTGATGCTCGGTTTAAGGGATTATTATTTCCCTATGTTCGAGGAAATACTCGACAAATATGGCTTACCTCTTGAGTTGAAATACCTTGCAGTAATT
Source organism: Bacteroidales bacterium (assembly GCA_036261135.1). GTDB lineage: Bacteria > Bacteroidota > Bacteroidia > Bacteroidales > JAAUTT01 > JAAUTT01. The sequence continues at coordinate 1,186 of DATALJ010000044.1, read as the reverse complement.
GAATCGGCTTTGAATCCTCGGGCTACATCGCGCGTGGGAGCAGCCGGATTATGGCAGTTTATGTACGGAACGGGCCGCGTTTATAAGCTCAATATCAATTCGTTTGTTGACGAACGTAGAGATCCTATACTCGCAACACAAGCTGCAGCCAGGTATTTGAGAGATATGTACAATATTTACAACGACTGGGGACTTGTTATTGCAGCGTATAACTGCGGTCCTGGCAATGTAAATAAAGCAATTCGTCGCTCGGGCGGAAAAACCAGCTACTGGGATATTTACTATTACCTTCCACGCGAAACCCGCGGCTATTTCCCGGCTTATGTTGCAGCTACCTATGCCATGAACTATTATAAAGAACATAATTTGTCTCCTAAATACATTGATGTTCCTCCATTCTCTGATACAATTGTAGTTTCGAAGAATGTTCATCTGCAGCAGGTTGCCGATGTTCTTGGCTTGCCAGTGGAACAGCTCAGGGATTTGAATCCGCAGTACAGAAGAGACATTGTTCCTGGTGGATACACGCCGTCAACACTCAGATTACCTTCTCAATACGCCGTTAAGTTTATAGAGAATGAGGATAGTATTGTAGCTTATCGTCATGACCAGTTCTTTGCCGGTGAATTTAAAACGATTACGCCAACAAGCTTTAAAAATACACCTTACGTGCATGTTTCTCCTTCGGGAAATATGCAGAAAACCTATCATATTGTGAAGACCGGAGACAATTTGGGCTCTATATCTTCAAAGTACAATGTGAAATTATCCGATCTAAAGTATTGGAATAATATCAACCGGAATATAATCAAAGCCGGACAAAAGCTTATCGTGTATGTTCCGAAACTAAAAGCGCAGCACCTTGCACAAAGTAAAACTGAAACCGTATCAAAGGGCACTTCACCCGACGATTATATTTATTACGAAGTTAAAAATGGCGATACACTTTGGAACATCGCCAGTCAGTACAGCGGCGTAACAGCTCAGGATTTACGTAAATGGAACAATTTAGGAGCAAACGCTACAATTAAACCTGGCGAAAAACTTAAAATCAGAAGAATGTAAGAAAATCTTTTCAGGTTATAACTGAAGGCCTTTCGAATTGTTACCGAAAGGCCTTCTGCTTTTTTATCTATAGCTTATATTCCTGAACGAATAGCAATACTTTTCAACAAACCTTTTCATT
>DATALJ010000024.1:0-2878 GCA_036261135.1 Bacteroidales bacterium | reverse complement strand
AGAATTAGGCTTTAACTATTACAGTATAGGACGGCAGATTGTTAAATAAGTATATAGATGAAAAGAATCCTGATAAACGGTGGGGCCGGCTTTATAGGCTCCCACCTATGCGAACGCCTTCTGAACGAAGGAAACGATATTATCTGCCTGGATAATTTCTTTACAGGATCCAAAATCAATATTCTGCATTTAATTGGGAACCCCAGGTTTGAACTGGTTAGGCACGATGTAACCATGCCCTACTATGCCGAAGTGGACGAAATCTATAATCTGGCGTGTCCGGCATCACCTATTCATTACCAGTACAATGGTATAAAAACCATTAAAACTTCGGTAATGGGTGCTATTAATGCCCTGGGACTTGCTAAACGTACCAAAGCCAAAATTTTACAGGCTTCCACAAGCGAAGTATATGGCGATCCGGATATTCACCCGCAACCGGAAAGTTATTGGGGAAACGTTAATCCCATTGGCATCCGATCCTGCTACGATGAAGGGAAACGTTGTGCCGAATCGCTTTTCATGAATTACCACTATCAGAACAAGGTTAGAATAAAGATTGTACGCATATTCAACACCTATGGGCCCCGCATGCACCCGAACGATGGACGGGTTGTTTCAAACTTTATTGTACAAGCCTTACAAAACAATGATATAACAATTTTCGGCGATGGTTCACAAACACGTAGCTTCCAGTATGTTGATGATCTTGTGGAAGGCTTTATCCGCATGATGGACAGCCCTGATGATTTCATCGGGCCTGTTAACATTGGAAATCCGGGAGAATTTACCATTCTTCAGCTCGCCCAAAAAGTTATCGAACTCACACATTCGCAATCCAAACTGGTCTATCTTCCATTACCTCAGGACGATCCTATTCAAAGGCAACCCGATATCCGTTTAGCCAAAGAAAAGCTGAACTGGCAACCAACAGTAAATCTAGAAGATGGTCTTATAAAAACAATCAATTACTTTGACAAACTATTAAAAGAACGATGAAAGGAATTATTCTCGCAGGCGGGTCTGGCACAAGACTGTACCCTATCACCCAAAGCATTTCCAAACAAATTATTCCGGTTTATGACAAACCGATGATCTACTATCCGCTTTCGGTGCTCATGCTCTCAGGCATCAGAGAAATACTCATTATTTCTACCCCTAAGGACATTCACCTTTACCAGGACTTACTTTCCGATGGGTCGCAACTGGGATTGCAGATTTCGTATGCCATTCAACCATCACCCGATGGACTCGCCCAAGCATTTACCATAGGCGAATCGTTTATTGGTAAGGATAGTGTTTGTTTGGTATTGGGCGATAATATCTTTTATGGTTATTCTTTCGGTAAAACGCTGCTCGAAACTGCCAATCTGAAGGATGGCGCCGTAGTTTTCGGTTATTACGTGAAAGACCCCGAAAGATATGGTGTTGTAGAGTTTGATCAGGCAGGAAACGTATTAAGCCTCGAAGAAAAGCCTACAAAGCCCAAATCGAATTATGCAGTTACCGGATTATATTTCTACTCCAACGATGTGGTAGAAAAAGCCAAATCCTTAAAGCCTTCGGCACGTGGAGAACTTGAAATTACTGACCTTAACCGCTTATACTTAAACGAAAAACGCTTAAAGGTAGAATTATTGGGTCGTGGCCATGCATGGCTTGACACAGGCACACACGACAGCTTGCTTCAGGCATCCAATTTTATTTACACCATTGAGCAACGCCAGGGTTTAAAGGTATCGTGTATTGAAGAAATAGCCTACAAAAGAGGATTTATCAATAAGGAGCAGCTACTCAAACTTGCTGAACCCCTTAAAAAGAACCAATACGGCGAATACTTAATCAAATTAGCCAACGACGAAATAATTACGCTTTAGAAATATATAAATGAAATTAATTGAAACCGGCATCAGCGGTCTTTTTGTTTTAGAACCCAAAGTATTTAAAGACGACCGCGGCTATTTTTTTGAAAGTTATAACTCCCAAAAATTATCCGATTTGGGAATCAAGAATGCTTTTGTACAGGACAACCAATCCAAATCCAGCTATGGTGTGCTCCGCGGATTACATTACCAACTCAACCCGCATGCACAAACCAAACTGGTGAGGGTACTTGATGGAATCATCTACGACGTTGCGGTAGACATTCGTAAAGGATCGCCTACCTTCGGAAAACACTTTGGCATCGAGCTCTCGAGCGAAAACAACCTTCAATTATACATTCCTAAAGGATTTGCACATGGTTTCTCCGTGCTGAGCAATACTGCAGTAGTTATGTATAAATGCGACAGTTTATACAACCCGCAATCGGAAAGAGGTGTAAGATTCGATGATCCTGCATTGGACATAGATTGGCACATCCCTGTTAAGGACGCTATTCTTTCTCCAAAAGATACTGCCAATCCGCTTTTAAAAGATGCTGAAATTAATTTTACCTTGTAAGCCATGGCACATATTTTAGTAACAGGAGCAAACGGCCAGTTAGGAAGCGAAATCAGGAAACTGGCTCAGGAAACCAAACACCAGTTTACCTTTTCGGATGTCGACACCTTGGATATTACCAATTATGCGGCTTTAGAAAAATTCTGCGAAGGAATTAACTTCGATTTTATTATAAACTGCGCCGCCTACACCGCTGTAGATAAGGCCGAAAGCGATACAGAAAAAGCCTTCTTAATCAACAGAGACGCTGTTGCCAATCTGACAAAGATCGCCGATAAACAAAATGCCATTCTCATTCAGGTTTCAACCGATTATGTATTCGATGGCCACGGCAATGCACCCTATCAGGAAACGGACAAGGTAAATCCTCTCTCCGTTTACGGCAAATCGAAGGTTGAAGGCGAAATGGAAGCACTAAAGTATAACCGAACACTGA
>DATALJ010000240.1:0-1721 GCA_036261135.1 Bacteroidales bacterium | reverse complement strand
TGTATTCGCCAATGTAAGGCAAGGTGGTATCGCAAAACGCGCATTTTGCCCAATAACAGCCCTGGGCTAGTGTAAGTTTATTCCATTGTCCATCGCTCCACAACTTATGCATAGGGTTGGCAATTTCAATCATGGAGAGGTATTTGTTTATTGGTAAATCCGAATAATCAGGCGTACCTTTGTCTTCAGGAGCAATACAACATTGCAGCTTGCTTTGGTAAAAGGTTATGTTGTTGGTATTGTCGATAGCAAAAGTGTTCACAAGTTCTTCTATATCTGCATTTCCTTCAATATATTGTAAAAGCTTAAGGATTGCGGGTTCACCATCATCCAGTAAAATGTAATCGATATACTTGAATACCCTTTCTTCCGAAAGACCTCTTAATTCGGTGTTTACGTAACCACCTCCCATGGCCAACGTGCAGGATGGATACGTTTTTTTTATGTATTGACCGCATTTTAGAGCACCATAAAGGTTTCCAGGGAAGGGCACACTAAAACCAATGAAATCAGCCTTACAGGATTGTATCTTTTCATCGAGGATAGATAACATGAGCTCATCCACTATATTAGTAGATGCATTCAAGGCTTTTTCCATGTTGTCGAAATGGGGCATATACAGGCTAAGCTTTTCGGCGTACCGGTTGAGCTCGAAATATGGACATTCTGTTTCGCGGATCAAATCAGTAAGATCTTCGATATACAGGGTACATAGGTATTTAGCCTGGTCTGTAAAGCCTAGTGCACCAAATGCCCATTCAATATCAGTTATATCGTTAAATCGTTTTCCGCGCGGCAGAAAATCAGTGTTGCATATGCGTGTTGCCAATGTAGGATCGTTCCCTCTGAGGAACGCTATTACTGCGTCAATGGAATTTAAGTATTTATGCTTATTCGCAAGGGTGTGTTGTACGGATTTGGGGAATTTAGTTAAATCGCGTTCAAATTGTCTGCTGAAAAGCTCTCCAAGTGCGTGGCGTGTAAAAAGGCGGTTTACCAGTTCAATCCCAAGATCGCACTGGTGAACGTTGTAGCCGTTCTTAACCAGAAAGCCCTTAAGGTATGCAGTTGCCGGATAGGGCGTATTTAATTGGGTGAGGGGCGGGGTTATCAGTAAAATGTTCATCAATACTCAACTAACTCAAATGGGACTTCTATAATACTCTGGTAATCGATTCCTGAATCGAACTGATCTTCGTCGTTGCGATTATAAAGCCAAATAATTTTGATCTTCGATTTACCTTCAAGGTGAATATCCTCAAGGTGTTTGAACAATAACAAAACCAGTTTGCTGGAGCTGGTATTGAAATAATCGAGACGAACCGTCATGTTAATTCTTGGAGGAGCCGATTTTCCTAGTTTCTTAACCCATTCAATCAAAGGTTCATAAAATTCAGCAGTATTTTCCGGGAACGACTTGCCAGTAAGCTGCATTTCGCCGGTTGTTTTAAAGTCAACCATTGGCGTGCGGTTTATTGGATGCTCCGGTATAAAAATGTTGTCTATCATAAAATGGATTGCAGGTTATTCAAGAAACCATTAAAAACAGGTAAATATAGAAGATTTTCGAATAAAGCGATTGTAGAAAAGATGTACTTCGTTTACGTTTCTCGATTTCAAAGGTTAACGGAAATGGGTTATTATTTTGAAAACCTCAATATTCTGCCGCTTATCAGAGATAATAAATCGTAGTCGGGAGACTACAATAAGCAAGGCATAAT
>DATALJ010000014.1:0-24440 GCA_036261135.1 Bacteroidales bacterium | reverse complement strand
CATGAAGTGGTAAGAGATCCGTTAATTGGCAGCCTTCCTAAGTTTTTCAGGCTTCGACTTCTGGCATTTTCATCTTTTAACTGGAAGGTTTACATACAAAAAAATTGGGGAATTGTGCTGGTTTCCATAGTTCTTGGATCAGCTTCGCACCTATTATGGGACAGTTTTACACATGAGGAAGGTTATTTTGCCAGAGTAATCCCTTTTCTTGCACAGGATTATACTGTTTTGGGCTACACCAAAGCGGGATTCAAACTTGCCCAACATATAAGTTCTATTATTGGCGCCGGAATCCTATTGGTATATATCTATAAACTACCTTTAACACAAGATTTAACGAGTTTTAACTATTCGGGTTACTGGTGGACTGTAATCCTTATTACCGCTTCTTTTATTGTAGTGAAGATTCTGATTGGTATTGAAGCTCATTTGTTTAATACCATCATAATTGCGGGAATGTCCGGAGCTATGCTGGCATTGGTTATTACGCCTCCACTGTTGCGAATAACTAATTTGCGTAACAGAAACAATTAAAATACAAAAACGCAAAGCCCAACGAGATTTGCGTTTTCTGCTTATAGAGAAACCCTCTATTTACCTTGTTTTTTCAAAATAGCTTCTACCTCGTCCATTACTTTGTTCATGCTTGCGATGGCCTTATCGAAAGGTTCGCTCGTAGTCATGTCTACACCGGCTTTCTTTAATAAATCGATAGGATATTCCGAACCTCCGGCTGACAGGAATGCCAGGTACTTCTCTACTGCGCCTTTTTCCTTCGATAATACTTTTTCAGCCAGCGCCGATGAAGCTGTAAATGAAGTTGCATACTGGTATACATAGAAATTATAGTAGAAATGTGGAATATATGACCACTCAACCGAGTACAGATCGTCTATCTGACACACACCTTTATCATGACCGTAATATTTTCTAAGTATATCGCCATATATTATATTTAAAACCTCATTGGTCAAAGGTTCTCCAGCTTCGGCCTTTTCGTGAATGGCCAATTCAAACTCGGCGAACTGTGTCTGGCGGAACAGTGTTCCTTTAAACCCGTCGAGCCGGCTCATGAGCAGGGATAAACGTACATTATCGTTCTTAATCTTGTTCACCATATACTCGCTAAGCAATGCTTCGTTAAAAGTAGATGCAACTTCAGCTGTGAATATCGGGTAATCGGCAAGCGGATATGGTTGTGCTTTATTCGAAAGATAGCTTTGCATAGTATGGCCCAATTCGTGGGTTGTAGTACTTACATCGTTGTACTGATCGTTGTAATTCAACAGCATATAAGGATGCACATCATACGCACCTCCCTGCGAATAAGCTCCAGAGCGCTTGCCTTCTGTTGGATATACATCTAACCAGCGTTCGTTAAAAGCTTTTTGTATAATTGCCTGGTATTCCTTACCCAGCGGTTGCAGCGATTCTATAATGAGCTTCTGTGCTTCATCGTAAGTATACTTTAAATCCAAACCCTTTACAGGTTCTACATACATGTCGGAATATTTCAGCGTTTGAAGTCCCAGCATGCGTTTGCGTAATGCAAGATATCTGTGGAAAACGGGGAGGTTCTTATTCACATTCTCAACCAACGAATGATATACAGAAACTGGAATATTGTAGCGGTTCAGTGCGCTTTCGAGTGCAGAGTTATAATTGCGGGCACGTGCAACAAAAATATCTCCATTTACGTGACCTCTCAACTGCTCAGCCATGGTGCGCTGGTATTTTGCCATAGCAGTCCAGAACGAATTAAACACCAATTCGCGATCGGCTTGATTGGGCAGCACTCTGTATCTTGAATAACCTGACTGGTTAAGTACAACCTTTTCTCCGGAAGATAAAGTTACTTCGGGATAAGGAAATTCGGCGTTCGCAAAAACATTATAGATCTCCTGCGGTGTACGCGTGAGTGAGGACGAAAGCGCCATTATCTTTTCTTCCTTTTCGGATAACAAATGCTCTTGTTTACGGAATAATTCGTGCAGGTACATCTTGTATACAGCAAGCCCTTTCTCATCTGCCAGAAACCGATCAATAGCTTCCTTACCAATACCTAGTATTTCAGGTTCGGCAAATGATACTTTGGCCGAAATAACTGGCATTATCTGACCTAATTCCTGCTTCATGGCCAGATACTTCGATTCGCGCACATCCTGATCCGATTTCATGGATGCATACACATACACACGGCTAAATTCCTTATCGAATGCATAAGAAAAATTCAAAAAATCAAGCAATCCTTTTGCTGAATTCAGTTTTCCCTTGTAATTGTCAAACTTGTCAATATCTGCCTTTACGCTTTCCTTTGCTTTTTGCCATTGCTCATCCGAAGCATATAAATCTTCGAGCTTCCATTTATATTTTGGATCAACCTGCGATCTTTCCAACTTTTGCGAAACAGCATCCTGGCTGTTTGCTAAACTTAATGCTATTGTAACCATCAGTAAAATTGAGTTTTTAATAAAATTTCGTTTCATATTCCAATCCTTTGAATGTATTCATTTCTTTATAAAACAACAAAAGTAGCAATTTGTGCCAGCTGAATCGGGATTTTTCAAACATTTTTTGCAATAACAAGCATTTACAACTATCTACATTTCAGGTAAAAAGATAAAAAAATGACAAAAATCAACCCATCTGCTTGGATCAGAAAAAAACATTTTATATGTTTGCAGTGTTCTAAAAACAAACACCGAATTTATAACAATGAAGGTAAACAATTTATATACTAATTATTTCGAAAGCTTCGCCGGAAACTTCTTTGGTTTTTGGTTTTACTTTTTTTATAGCTTGAAGAACTTTCGGGATTGATGAGGTATGTAAATGCTAAATAATAAAAGGTAAGTCCCGGAAGTAATTTCGGGACTTTTTTTTTAATACAACTTTATGGAAAACGTAACATTAACACAAACCAAAGTGAAACGAATAGCCATCCAGGGTGGAGCAGGTGCATTTCATGAAATAGCCGCCTACCATTATTTCGGAAAAGATAACATAGAAATTGTCCCAAGCCTCACTTTTAAGGATTTATTCCAGTCTCTCAAGCACCAACATGCCGATTATGGTATAATGGCGATCGAAAACATGGTAGCAGGCAGTATTCTTCCCAACTACAACCTGCTTCGCGAGTCGAACATGAAGATTATTGGCGAAATTTACCTGCGTATTATACAAAACCTTGTTGCTCTGCCGGGTCAGACAATTGCCGATATCCACGAAGTATACTCCCACCCTATGGCCATACTGCAATGCCAGAAGTTTTTCGAGGAATACCCGGATATTCGGTTAATAGAAAGTTTCGACACAGCCCTCAGTGCAAAGGATATAGCCGACAAGAAAACGCATGGCGTTGGTGCTATCTCCAGTTCGCAGGCTGCCGAAAAATATGGTCTCGAAATCCTCAACGCCAGCATCGAAACCAACAAAATGAACTACACCCGGTTCCTCATCCTAACCGACAAAGACGAACCCATTGAGTATGCTGAACCCATAAACAAAGCATCATTACAGTTCTCGCTGGCACACGAAATAGGCAGTCTGGCGAAAATACTGTCCATTTTTTCCTATTTCAATATAAACCTTACCAAAATACAGAGTTTGCCAATTGTTGGAAAAGAATGGGAATACTTCTTCTATGTAGATGTTGAATTCCCGGACATCAATATGTATCATCATTCGATGGATTCAATCAAGCCTTTCACAAGTGAATTAGCCATTTTGGGCGAATATCTGAAGGGAAAATCAGTGGTGTAAACCAATAAGAATAACCAATATTAATCTGAAAAAATAAAAATAAGTATATGAGCGTAAAATTAAATTTAGAACCTATTGCGTTGCCAGGAATAAGTCCTGAACGTCCGTTGATAATGGCCGGACCATGCAGCGCCGAGTCGGAAGAGCAAGTTTTAACAACAGCCAGGCAGCTGGCGTCGCAGGGTGTTAAGATTTACCGCGCCGGTATCTGGAAACCCCGCACCCGTCCGAATGCTTTCGAAGGCGTAGGCTCCGTCGGCTTACCATGGCTGAAAAAGGTAAAAGAACAGTTGGGAATGTACACAGCTACAGAAGTTGCCAATGTTAAACACGTGTACGAAGCGCTAAAATACGGAGTAGACATCCTTTGGATCGGTGCCCGTACCACAGCCAACCCATTTGCCGTACAGGAAATAGCAGACACATTGAAGGGCATGGATATTCCCATTCTTGTGAAAAACCCGGTAAATCCGGACATTGAACTATGGATTGGTGCATTGGAACGCCTGAACGATGCAGGAATTCGGAAGTTAGCAGCTATACACCGTGGATTCTCAAGCTACGACAAAAGCGTATACCGCAACGACCCGCACTGGCAGATTCCCATCGAGCTCAAACGCCGTATCCCCAACCTGCAGATTATTGTAGACCCAAGCCATATCGGAGGAAAGCGCGAACTGATATACGACATCTCGCAACGTGCCATGGACTTGAACTTCGACGGGTTGATTATTGAGTCGCACTGCAATCCGGAACAGGCATGGAGCGATGCTAAACAGCAAGTAACGCCGGATGCATTAAAGTGTATACTCGACAAGCTCATCCTTCGCCATTCCGACGTAGACAAGATGCATGCTGCAACCCTCGAAGAACTGCGTCTGCAAATTGATAAATACGACGACGAAATATTGAATATCTTTGAACAGCGTATGAAAATTGCCGAACAGATTGGTAAATTCAAGAAAGATAACAACATAACCATCCTTCAGGCAGGGCGATGGGACGCTATACTGAACAAACGTACCAAAATGGGCTTGACCAAAGGGCTGAGCGAAGATTTCGTGTTGAAGGTATTTGCTGCCATACACCAGGAATCGATCAACCACCAAACAGCCGTAATGAACGAATAAAGCGAAAAAAAGGAACATGCAAACCATTAATATTCACACTCCCACCTGGCAATCGAAAGTATTGCTGGGCGAGAAAGCCTCGAATTTCAAAAACTACCTTCCTGCGGGGAAAAAGGTTGTAATTATTACCGATGAAAACATTACCAAACTCTATCCCTCATTAATAGAGGGATACCCTGTAGTTACCTTCGGATTAGGCGAAAAAAACAAAACACTTCAATCGCTCGATACTATTTTTGCTGAATTCGTAAGGCTTGAAGTGGATCGTTCGTGGTTTGTACTAGGAATTGGGGGCGGTATTGTTTGCGATGTTACCGGGTTTGCCGCTTCCACTTATATGCGCGGGCTGCCGTTCGGGTTTATCTCAACCACACTACTCTCGCAGGTAGATGCAAGCGTAGGAGGCAAGAATGGCGTAAATTTCCAGGGATACAAAAATATGATCGGCGTATTTGCGCAGCCCGACTTCGTGATTTGCGATGTAGAAATGCTGAAAACACTCAATAAGAAAGAATTTGTTGCAGGATTTGCTGAAATAATAAAGGCTGGAATCATTCGTAATCCCGAACTCTTCGATTTTCTTGAGAAACATTACAATGAAGCCCTCAACTTCGATGTAAAAGTGCTCGAAAAAGTCATTTACGAATCGGTTGACATAAAGGCCCATGTAGTTCAAAATGATGAAAAAGAAAAAGGAGAACGCCGTATTCTAAATTTTGGGCATACCTTTGCGCATTCAATTGAAAAGAATACCGGCATGTTGCATGGCGAAGCCGTAAGCATTGGAATGCTTCTGGCGGCTAATGTTTCGGTAAAACTGAAGCTCATTCAGCCTTTTGATGCCAAAAGGATTGAATCGATCCTGAAAAGTTACCAGCTGCCTGTAAAGATGAATATCGAGAAGTCCAAAATATACGATGCACTGCTGAAAGACAAAAAGCGCGAAGGCGAATTCATCAACCTGGTTCTGATTAACAGGATTGGCAACGCTGTAATTCAGAAAGTATCGGTAAAAGACATGGAGGAAATTGTAAATGATGTGTATTAGTCTGGCTTCCCAGAGCTTCGAAGAATGTATGCGGGCAGTCGGTAAAGTAAAATTTGCCGAATTACGGATTGATTCATTGGATATAACCGAAGAACAGCTAAAGACTTTATGTTCCATAAAACATCAAACGATTGCTACATGCAGGCCAGGCAAATACGATAACGATAAAAGAAAAGAACTACTTAAGCTGGCAATGGATGCAGGTGCCGGATATGTTGATATTGAGTACGAATCGGCAACAGAATACCGCGAAGAGCTTGTTCACTATGCAAAATCGAACGATACACTTGTAATAATTTCCTATCACAATTTCGACACCACGCCTTCGAAAGAAGAACTCAATGCAATTATTGCGCAATCGAAAGATTGGGGTGCCGATAAGGTTAAATTAGCCACCATGGCTAATAATACACAGGATAATGCACGTATACTATCGCTATATGCGGATCACACCAACATCATTGCCTTCTGTATGGGCGAACTGGGCATTATAACCCGGGTAGCAGCTCCAACATTGGGATCTGACTTTACTTTTGTAGCTTATAGTAAAAAGGATGCCACTGCGCCAGGACAATTATCGCTGGGCGAAATGATAGACATATACGAAAGCCTGGGAATAGATTATTAAAAAAATTAACGTATGAACAGTTTTGGAAGGATTTTCAGAATCAGCATATTTGGCGAATCGCACGGTCCGTCGGTTGGCGTTGTTATCGACGGCTGCCCGCCTGGAATTCCCATCAAACCGGAAGATTTTACTGCCGACCTTGCCCGCCGCAAAAGCGGTGCTAAAGGCACAACCCCTCGCATAGAAGGCGACCACCCCATGTTTATGAGTGGTTTGTTCAACGGATTTTCTACAGGGGCTCCCATTACGATCATGTTCGAAAATACCAATACGCGGTCGGGCGATTACTCTCAGTTTAAAGAAATACCACGCCCGGGACATGCCGATTTTGTTGCATCAAAAAAATTCAATGGGTTCGAAGACTACCGTGGCGGAGGCCATTTCTCGGCACGTGTTACGCTGGGCCTTGTTGCTGCAGGTATTATTGCAAAGAAGATCATAGACCCCATACAAATAGAAGCTAAGCTGGTGGAAGCCGGTGGAATGACCGACATAAACACAGCTATCGACAAAGCCATAGCCGATGGCGATACCATTGGCGGAATTATCGAATGTCGTGCCACCAACATGCCGGTTGGCATTGGAGAACCATACTTCGACTCGCTCGAATCGGCATTAAGCCACATGATGTTTTCCATCCCTGCAGTAAAAGGCATTGAATTTGGCTCAGGCTTTGAAGCAGCAAAGATGAAAGGCAGCGAGCACAACGACTGGTTTACCGATACATCCGGCAAAACCCGTACAAACCATGCAGGAGGTATTAATGGAGGCATATCCAACGGCAACGACCTGGTATTCCGTATCCCTATAAAACCAACCTCATCAACATCAAAGCAGCAGCAAACCATGAACTTCAAAACCGGCCAAATTACCGATTTTGTTGTGCAAGGCCGCCATGATGCCTGTGTAGCCCTGCGTGCACCGGTAATTGTGGAATGCGCTACGGCGATCGTACTGGCGGATATGAAGCTGCTTAGTGCGAAAATGTAAAAATACATTGTCATTCCGGCGAAGGCCGGAACGGCGAAGCCCTCGCTGAAAGCAATCCCTATAGGCTTCGTAGTTAATGGATTCCGGCCTTCGCCGGAATGACATTCTGAAGCAAGCACAAAAATGCAACCCCTACAGGGTTGCTGAAAGAGTGCTTACTTTTTATTTTCTACAATTATGCAACTTCTACGAAGTTGAAATAACATCCTCACAGAGGATACCTATTGGAAATATATCCTCGTAGAGGATGCATAATTGTAGAATACGGAATTACAAAAAAAACGCAACCTTGTAGAGGTTGCACATAAATTTTCGCGGCTGGCCGCACAAGTAACAATAGAATTTATTGAGTTAATATATACAAAAATGAAAATACTTGTTTTAGGTGCCGGTAACATGGGCGCTTTTTTTATCGATACACTGTGCCTGGATTATGACGTTGCCGTTTACGACACCAGTCTGGAACGCATGAAATACCTGTTCCGTACCCGACGCATCGACCAATTGGAGCAAATTAGGGAGTTTAACCCTGACCTGCTGATAAACGCGGTTAGCTTGCAGCATACCAAAGCCGCCTTCGAAACGGTTTTGCCATACATCTCCGAACAGTGCATCATTTCCGACATTACATCGGTAAAAAACGGGCTGGCCGATTACTACCAGGGCCTTAAGCACCGTTTTGTATCCTCGCATCCCATGTTCGGGCCTACGTTCGCCAATATCAAGGACCTTTCGGAACAAAGTGCCATTATCATTAAAGAATCAGATCCTTTTGGAAAAGCCTTCTTCCGTGACTTCTACTCGCGCCTGAAGCTGAAAATATACGAATATACGTTCGAAGAGCACGACCAGACGATCGCCTACTCGTTATCCATTCCCTTTGCGTCTACACTCGTATTCGGATCGTGCATGAAAAAACAGGAAGCACCGGGTACAACATTCAAAAAGCACATGGCTATTGCTAAAGGCTTAATGTCGGAAAACGATTACCTGCTTTCTGAAATCCTTATGAGCCCATATACACTGCCTCAACTTGAAAATATTAAGGATAAACTGGGGTACCTGATTGAAGTAATTAAAAACAAAGATACAGAGGCGCTACATACTTTTCTGGGCGAGATTCGGAAGAATATTTCGTAGATGGATTGAAAGCAAAGACGCCAAGACGCAATTTTTTATATGTCGTATTGCGGCTTTGCGTTTAACCTCTTTTGATTTGAAGAACCCGCCCGGTCTTCTCCATAACCTTAAACCGGTTATCAATCCGCCGCCCTACAATCCACACGATTTCTTCGCCTGAGGCAATGATCCAGGTTTTTTCTTTGTCGAAGAGCGATAGCTTCTGATCGATAAAGAAGTCGCTTAGTTTCTTCATGCCACTCATGCCCAGCGGCACAAAGTAATCGCCAGCATGCCATTTGCGTAAGATAAGCGGGAACGTGAGTTTATCATAATCCAGGAGAGCAACATTAGCATTCTTAATGATTTCAAAATTGCTATCTTTCTCGAGTGTGTTCAAAGTTAACGAAATGGGCACTTGTATGGCTGTTGTCCCCTCCTCAATATAATATTTGGCCGATTCGGTGTTATCGGTACGTCCTATGATAAAAAATTCGCGGTCCTTCACAATCTTATGCGTAGAACTATAGAAATGGGTACCGGTTTCGGCATGGCATCCGTCGAATACCTCATCGATGGTAGGCGGTGTAAAATTAAATTCGGTAAGTATCTCGTAAAGGATGGTCTGCGGTGCCGGAGTAGCCAAAAGCTGGCCTATATGAATCAATCCATGATCCCCCTCCCGCTTGTAAACCTGTGGAACAAAGGTTTGAAGACTATGTTGATATAACTTCCCGGTATCATTCAGTTTCTGAATGTTCGACGATAGTGTGTCGCGGAACTTCGGGAATACCTCTTCGAGCATGGGTAAAATCTTATGCCGTATATAGTTTCGCTGGTATTTATCGCTGGCATTGCTCGAATCTTCGCGGAATGGAATGCCTGCCTCGTTGGAATACGCTGTAATATCCGCACGCGAGGCAAATAATAAGGGACGTATAATCTGATCGGTCTTGGGCTGAATGCCTGTTAATCCTTTAATACCCGTACCACGACCCAGGTTGATAAAAAAGGTTTCGAGCACATCGTCCTTATTGTGTGCCACGGCAACATACCGGCATTTATGCTCATCGCACAATTGGCTGAACCAGTTGTACCGGAGTTCGCGGGCTGCCATCTGTATCGATAATTTATGTGTGGCAGCGTATCCTTTGGTATCGAACCTTTTAACAGCTATGGGTAAGCCAAAGCCAGCGACCTGATCCCTTACAAACTGCTCATCGCCGTCGGATTCCTCGTCCCGCAGGCTGAAATTGCAATGTGCAACGATACATTTAGCTTCCATACGGGCAAATAGCGACATCATCACCATGGAATCGATACCACCACTTACCGCAAGAATAATCTTTTCTTCGGGATCAAATAAATTGTGCTTTTTAGCGAATAACCTGAATTTATTGTAAAGCATGATTTGTGTGTAAAGGTTATTCAAACTTATAAAAACAAAAACAAAAAGCACCTATTTACAAGGTGCTTTTTGTTAATTCTTATACATTGGAATAAATTCGACTGAGCTAGCGCGCGTGTGTAACGCGTGCTACTTTTAGGCACGCGGTACAAACGCGCGCCAGCCTTTGGAAATAATCTCTTAATGATTTGCAAGATATGACGATACGCCTTCCTGACTTGGTTTCATGGCTTTGTCGCCCTTGTGCCAGTCGGCAGGACAAACTTCGCCGTTTTCTTCGAAGAACTGGAGGGCATCTACTACACGAATAGCCTCTTCGGTACTTCTTCCCAATGGCATGTCGTTTACCACCTGGTGACGCACAATTCCCTGTTTATCGATAAGGAACAGACCACGATAAGCTTGCGGAGTTCCGTTAAATGTAGCGTTTCCATTATCATCATAATCGTAGCTGCCTGCTAACACATCATAATTTTCGGAAATGGTTTTTGAAAGGTCGGCTACCAATGGGTATTTAACACCTTTAATACCACCGTCTTTTCTTTCGGTCTGCAACCATTTCCAGTGCGAGAACTCTGAATCGACTGAAACACCTACCAATGCTACATTGCGTTTTTCGAATTCTTCCAGTTTATCCTGGAAAGCGATAATTTCAGTTGGACAAACAAAGGTAAAATCTGCCGGATAGAAATAAAGAATCACGTACTTCTTGCCAAGGTACTGATCTAACGAAAAATTGTTTACTACCTCTCCCCCATTTACTACGGCTGTGGCCTTGAATGAAGGCGCTTTCTTTCCTACTAATACTGCCATTTTCTAACTATTTAGATTTTTGTTTAAAATTACTGTTTAATGTTTAAATAATTCAACAAACAAACCTAAAAAAAGTTTAGAACAAAAAGAATAAATGTTCAATAGTTAGTTATCAGAACTTCAGCGATAAGCTTAACGCAGGAACGCTGTTGTACAGGTACGTTGGAGACAATTTAAGCTTTGGTCTGTTATTGTAACGGGCCTGCAATTCTGGGAAATCTTTGTATTTAATTTCAGTTTTACCACGGCTCGAAATAAGTTTACCGAAGCCATAACCCATCAATATAGCAAGTGGATAATCGCCAGCCCAGTGAACACCGTTATTGATCATCTGGAAGCCACATAAACCCATTAATGAATAGCCTACAGGTTTAATCCAGCGTTTCTCAGGATAGTTGGACGAGATGATGGTTACCGTAGTCATTGCAATAGCAAGGTGACCCGATGGAAAGGCATCGTACCATGGCACGCTTTTGGTATACCTGGAGGGGCTTGGAAACCATCTCCACATATCCTTACCGTTGTTGGCATAGGCTGTAGCCCTACCTGATACATGCTTTAATATCTGCACCATAATACCTACAGAAATCAACCCTTCGGACAATTGTGCAGCGGTGCGTAAAGCCCGGTTATCTTTCTTTACCAAACCATAAATATAGAACCCGGCATTAATACTACACTCTGTGATACCATCCCCAATATAATAGAGTCCAGACGACAAATCGGTAGGTACCCAGAACGGAACGCCTTCTACGGGCGAAATATTTTTGGCATTATTTGAGGGAGAAAGGTTAATCCATCGGCAAAATTGCTGTACACGGGCTGTAATTTTCTCGTCGAAAGCAATAAGAATAAGTGTTGATGCGGTAACACCTGCAACGGGTAAAATACTTTCCTTACGGAATAACTGTTTGGGGCCCTCCCACAGGTCTCTTCCTGCATAGGGAATGTATCTGAATGGTGTAGGCTTTTCAATCAAATAAGCAACCGAGTCGTTGATCTTATATAATGTGGTGTTTGCAGGGAGTGTATCAGCAACTACAGGATTTTCAATATTACTGTCCCCTTGACTATAGGCTAAAAATGGAGTTATAAGGATAACTACCAACAATAAAAATCTTTTCATTTTCTCTGTTTCAAAAAATTAGCGACGTTTTAATCCATTCGCGCGGCAAAATTATAAAACCCTTCTGAAACAAAGAATGAAATCGAATTTATTTTTCAAATTATCTTATGAACCTTAATTAGGGGCTTTCATAGAATCAGAAGCCTGTGGCGCATCAAACATGCGGAATCTGCACAAACCCACCTTCTGTAAGAAGTAACTAATAGACGTTTTAAGCACACCTGTACCATACACTACACTTCGGGTAAAGCTTATAGAAGATGCTTCTTCGAAATACTTGGTAGGACATGTAATTTCGGCAATCTCATATCCGGCGTAAAAAATCTGAGCCACCACCTGGTTATCAAAAACGAAATCTTCCGAATTATGAATAAAATTGATATTTTCCAATACTTCACGAGAATAGGCCCTAAACCCGGTGTGATACTCGCTTAATTTCTGATTCATCAGTATATTCTGAGCCAGTGTAAGAATGCGGTTTGCAACATATTTATAAAATGGCATTCCGCCCTTAATAGCACCTTTACCGAGTATGCGCGAACCGAATACAACCTGGTACAGCCCGTTTGAAATAAGGTAACACATGGAATGAATCAATTTGGGCGTATACTGGTAATCGGGATGCAGCATAACGATGATATCGGACTTTAATTCTAACGCCTTTGTATAACATGTTTTCTGATTTCCACCATAACCCTTGTTTTTTTCGTGGCTGAAGATGTGTTTTATCCCCAGTTCCCTGGCAACAGCTACGGTGTGGTCGTTACTGCCATCGTCTACCAGGATTACATGGTCCACAATGTCGAAAGGAATTTCGCTGTAGGTCATTTCGAGCGACTTCTCGGCATTATAGGCTGGCAACACTACCGTAATTACTTTATTGTTGATCATTCTGACTTAACTTTTGCGAAACAATGTATCCGTTCTCCTGCCTGATAGGCCTTATAGGCCCTAACTTATCCAGCAATTCCCGGCTGATATTACTTCTGTATATAAAATACAGGGGTTTATCAGGCTGGGACTCGCCTCCATATAACCTTTTTATTCCCGAGGCAGGTCGGGTCTTGTTTCCATAAAAGAATTGGCCGTAAGCAATAAAGTCTATAGGTATTATATAGCAGTCCTCCGCTTTCTTTTCCTTAAAAAAACGTGTAATTGTGCCCTGTCTGTATTCCATTACATGCGGAAAAGCAAAGAAATAGGTACAATAGTTAAACAGAATGGTTAATCCGAGTATTGTGAACAGTTTTGTAAGAAATGAGAATTGACCGTACATGAATATGGTCAATACTCCGGAGATGTAAAACAATCCTGCAAAGAGCATGGTACGGCTCACAACTACGTTAGCCTCAAACACTTCTTTCACGAATGTATTGTCCAAAAGCCTGCTTGACAGTATGTAGTCCTTGTAGTAATGAATTACTTCTACGCTTATAATGAAAGTGCCGGAAATTACAGCCACCAGAAGCATAAAACGGGCGGTCCACTTTGGAAATTCCTGTTTTAACTCTATTAGTTTAGAAACAACGTAAGTAGCAAAGAATGTCAGCGGAATAAAAGCAAATGTTGAGTAATTTGAGAGTCTCGGGCGCATCAATAACTGGAAGCCAATAACTACAAGGAACAGGATCATCATCCAGTTACGGAACTCGTGCAATGGCTCCCTGTCGTCCTTACGCTGCTTTTTAATTATATTGAATGCAAGTATAGATGCAGGGAACACCCCTACAATAACCAATATTACATAAAACGGGAAAAAATCTTTACGGCCGGTATTCATCATCAATGCTTTGTGAATCTGAAACCGGTATGCAGCCCATACATTGTGGGCTTCGCCTTTAAAAGCGGCTACTAACGGCCAGATACAACCTATAGCAAGCAAAACGCCCATAAAAAGAACCACATGCCTGATTTTAACCTTAACCTTAAACATTTTAACAATACTATAAACGATAAGGCTTAAAGCCAGAACAATCCATGAATAAAAGCCATTAGTCAGAAATGCCAGCCCAAGGCAAACCGCGGCCATAAGGGCATAAAAATCCTTCCGCTTACTATTTGCCGAAAGAAAAAACTCATACACGCACACCATGCCGGCTAACATGAACAGGTTATGCCATGGCTCGGTTAATCCGGTTCTAAAAAAGTAAAAAGGTATCAGGGAAGTGGCGTAAAACAATGCCCACAGCAAGCCAAACAAATCGTTAACCAGGCGCTTTCCTATATAGAACAGGAACAACAAGGTGAATACCCCGCAAATGGCATTAGGGAACCGTGCGGCAAATTCATTGATACCGAAAATCTTCATCGAAATGGCCTGAAACCATATAAACAAAGGTTGAAAGGTTATATCGGTTCTTCCTCCTACTGAAATGGAAAAATAATGACCCGATGTTACCATCTCTTTTGAAGCTGATGCATAGCCTGTTTCGAGCCATTCGAATAACGGCATAGAACCTAACATTGGCAACAGAAGAACCAGTGAAAAGATAATGATTAAGCCATATTTGAGACGTACGGACATAGCCTTACTTCCTCTTTCGTTTTAAATATTCCATGAAATTACTGTCAATCCAGGTATTTTGAACTTTACCGAAGAAGTAGTTCCCGTAAACCGATACCAAAACCCCAATAATGGAGCCCACTACAATATCGACCAAAAAATGCTGCGATAGATAAACCCGCGAAAAGGCAATTAAGCAAGCCATTGTTAATGATAAAAACCTGGCAACATTCGATTTGAAAGCAAATGCAAAACAAACCATAACGCTAAAGGCGGTAGCCGTATGCCCGGACGGAAAGCTCTTGCAACAATGCTGCTTTACCCCGGGAACTAAATACAATGTATACATGTCTTTAAGGTATTCGGTTGGCCTTACTACATCGGAGAAAAAGCCTCTTTTGAGTATTTGAACTACCAGGCCCGACAACAGGAATACCATTACCAAAAGTAGGGCATACCTGTATCGTATCATTGCTAGCATAATAAAGTAAATGGGAATGAAGATACCATCGCCCATGTACGTGATATACCTGAAGAAAACATCAGCAACAGGGCTGTGAAACTGGTTTATAAAAATATGGATTTCAGCTTTGGTATAAACAGCAATGCAATAACTACAAAACAATAGCAGCAAGAGGTACGGATAAGAAAACCATTTTTGTTGCGTAAAAAATTCCTTCATTCTAAAATCATTTACAGTTGATGATTGAAAAAAGCTAGTTTGAATTGTTAAAAATAAAGAAAAATCGTTATTTCACTGTTTTTGCATGTTATAAATTAATACTTTTACCTTATAAAGATAAACTTAAACGAACAAAGAAGATGAATATTAACCAATTAAAAGAAGAGTTTTTGAAATTATACGGGAAGTCCGAGGCTCCCATGAGGGTTTTCTTTTCTCCGGGAAGGGTAAATCTCATCGGCGAGCATACCGACTACAACGGAGGGCTTGTTTTTCCTTGTGCATTAAGCTTCGGTACATACCTGGTTGCCCGCAAAAACAACCAAAACAAGATTCAATTTGCTTCTACCAATTTCGATTTTTAAAATAGCTGTTTCGCTTGACAATATAACCGAAAAACATGGTTCCGAATGGGTTAACTACCCGCTGGGCGTTATGAACCAGTTTCTGAAAAAAAGCCTTTCCTTAGAAGGTATGGATTTACTGTATTCTGGCGATATTCCCAATGGTGCAGGCCTCTCCTCTTCTGCTTCCATCGAAGTAGTAACGGCTTTCGCGCTGAATACCATGTTCAACTATAAACTTGAAGTGGTTGAATTAGTGAAACTGTCGCAGAAAGCCGAAAATGAATTCGTAGGTGTGAATTGCGGTATTATGGACCAGTTTGCCGTAGGTATGGGAAAGAAAGACCACGCCATAGCGCTGCAGTGCGATACGCTGAAATACGAACTGGTACCTGTAAAACTGAACGATTATAAGCTAATCATCAGCAATACCAATAAAAGAAGAGGATTAGCCGACTCCAAATATAACGAACGCAGGGCCGAATGCGATAAGGCCGTTGAATACATCAACAAAGTCCGGCCCATTAAGAATCTTGGCGAGTTAAGCTATGCTGATTTTGCTGCACTTCAGGACAGCATTCCAAGCGAAACCATTCGTCGGCGTGCACACCATGTGGTAGCTGAAGACCAACGGGTTGTTGATGCTATTGATGCACTGAAACAGGGCGAACTGGAAGTATTTGGCGAGCTAATGAATTCGTCGCACGACTCTTTACGCGACGATTACGAGGTTACCGGAAAAGAACTGGACGCATTGGTTGATGAAGCCCGGAAAATTAAGGGTGTTATTGGCTCCAGAATGACCGGCGCTGGTTTTGGCGGATGTACCGTAACGTTAATACGCGCCAATGCCGTGGATACCTTTAAAACCAAAGTGGCTGAAAACTATAAAAAAGCCACCGGCCTCACTCCCGATTTCTATGTAGCTGATATCGGAGACGGTGTAAAAGAAATTGTATAAAAGAAAGCTGTCATTCCGGCGAAATCCCGGAGTCTGAGTTTATTGTCATTCCGGCGAAGGCCGGAATCCCTTCACTACGGAGCACATTTAAATGCTTTTTGCTAGGGATTCCGGCCTTCGCCGGAATGACAAATATGTAACAATCCCCCAATTATATAAAAAGCCTTAAAACCGGGTTTTAATAAGTTTCCTTACATATTTTTTGCCATCGCATAACACGTAAAGCACGTAAACTCCCGAGTTCCATTCCTCACTATCAACCCTTATTTCGCGGCGTTTCCTCCCCTTAATAGATTTAATCTCCCTTCCATCCAGTCCTACAATCTTAATGATGGCATCACTCACGGGTTCTGCAGTGAATTGTATTTTAAACTCTTCTCTGAAAGGATTGGGCTGGACATTTAAAAATGTATCAAACGAAGGTAAATCGGTAACTTGAGTGGCATTTCCGCCCTTCATTAGAGCGTTTCTCTCGGGATTAACCTTGATGTCGGTAATCGTTTTCCCAAATTTAAATGAAAATGTCTTCTTGGCTGCATCCTGTAGCACCCTGATGGTGGTATCTCCATTGCTGAATACAAATCGTAAATCGTAGTGCATTTTGAAAAAGCCGGCTTCAGGAATAATTGGCGATTGCACTGAAGCTAAAAATACTGAATCTCCACTCTGGGACCATGATACATCATATACAGGATAACCCTTACGATAATACCATTGTTCGAAAAAACAGTTATAATCAGCACCGGAAAGCTCATTCACCACATCAATAAAATCCTTTGCCGTTGCACTTCTGAATGCAAACCGGGTCAGGTATGTGCGAAGTATAGAAAAGAACAAAGGATCGTCGTTCATTTCATAACGAAGCGCATGTATAATGGCAGCCCCTTTTTTGTAGGTGGTGTAATAACTGAAAATACGAGATTCATCTCCTGCATCGCTTAAAGGAATATAAACCGAGCCATTACTCAGAAAGGCATATGAATGAGCCTCGTTCATCCAGGCTATGGCGGCGACGTGCGATTCCAAACTATCCAAAGCAAGGTACTCGGCATACGATGCAAAACCCTCATTTAACCATATGTCCTGCCAGTTTTCGCACGTAACATAATCGCCGAACCATTGGTGGGCCAATTCGTGCGAAACCAGATTGTATCCAAAATTCTGCAATGTCGTCATCGTTTGATGTTCCATGCCGCCACCAATCGGACCAACACAATGTCCGTATTTTTCCTTTTTAAAGGGGTAATCGCCAAAAACACGCGAGTAGAAATGAATAAAATCGGCGGTTCTGTCAATATCTTCCTTGTTGTTTTTGAGATAGTCGGGCCTGTTGTATATATAATTCTGCACCAATACGCTATCCTGTGCATTCACCCTGGCGTAGAAATTATATTCCTGGTAATCGGCAACGGTAAAAGACAACAGGTAGTAAGCTGTTGGGTAATTCGTTTTCCATTCGTACCGTACCTGATTATTGCCAACAGGAATTGTGCGGACGAGTAAACCGTTGGAGCCTGCCTTTCGGTTAGCAGGAACGGTAATATTAATTTGCGCTGAATCCGCCTTATCTGGCAAATACTGCTTGCAAGCGAACCATTGGCTCGCTCCGAATGGTTCCGAGAGCGTCCATGTTACCGGTATATTCCAGGTCTCGTCTCTCCGCTGACTAAAAGAAGAAAGAAAGCTGCTTTTGGGCGCTACTCCCTTGTAGAAAATTGTGACACTTAATTTATCACCTGCTGCATAGGATCTGTCCAGTTTTATCTTTACAATTCCTTTATTTCTGGTGAATTGGGATTTTGCATTTCCGGCAAAGACCGAATCAACGGTAAGTTCGCTTATTAATTCGCAATAAAAAGAATCCAGGGCTGTTGCCGTTATCTTAGAAGTTATTGTTGTGTGCCCGGATATGTATTTGGAAGTGTCGTTAACCTTTACGTCAATCAGGTAGTGGGTTACATCATAGTCGCCGTACCAATTGGTTCGGTTTCCCTGGGCAAACAAAGCAGAAATAGTACCTGCACCTATGATTAAACACAAAATTATCCGTAATGTGAGCAGATGCAGATACTGTTTCATTTTATAAAATGATTATTTTGTTGTTATTTCTTCACCGAAAATTTATAAACGGTTTCCTGTGTATACGTTTTCCCGGGTTCCAGTAAGGTAGACGGAAAGTTCGGCCTATTTGGGGAATCAGGGAAATGCTGGGTTTCGAGACAGAAAGCATAATGTTGTTTGTAAACAATTCCATTCTTTCCTTTGATTGAACCGTCAAGATAATTGGCAGTGTAAAGCTGTACGCCAGGTTCGGTGGTATGAACTTCCATAACACGCCCTGATGTAGGTTCTTCAACAAGCGCAATTCTGCGGAGCATGCCATCGTAATTATCTACAACAAAGTTATGGTCGTATCCTAAGCCAATGCTTTCAAGGTCTCTTCCTAATTTCTTAGGGTTTCTGAAATCGAATGCTGTTCCTGCAACTGCAGCGAGTTCTCCTGTAGGAATAGAACCACCATCAACCGGTGTATATTTACTTGCCCAAAGGGTTAAGGTATGATCCTTTACGTCCGATTTGCAGCCGGTGAGGTTGTAATAGTTGTGCTGAGTCAGGTTGATACAGGTTTTCTTATCGGTAGTGGCTGAATACTCTATTTTTATTTCGTTGTTGTTGGTAAGCCAGTAATATACCGTTACTTTCAGCGTTCCGGGATACCCTTCTTCCATATCCTTGCTGGTATATTCGAGTTTAACTCCAACCTCATCGGGATTGTGAACTTCCGTGCCTTTCCAGATTACCTTATCGAAGCCTTTATTTCCACCATGCAGGTGATTGGGCTCATTGTTAATCGCCAACTTATATTCAACCCCGTCAATAAAAAATTTACCTTTGGCAATGCGGTTTCCATAGCGACCACACAACACACCGAAGTAAGGATGATCCTTTAAATAATCGTCCAGATTGTCAAAGCCAAGCAGAACATCTTCGGCTTTGCCGTTCTTGTCGGGTACTACCAGTGAATTCATGATGCCACCATAGTTTGTTACCGACGTTTTCATGCCTTTATCATTTTCGAGGGTAAAGAGGTAAATATCTTCGCCTGAAATCTTACCAAACAGTGATTTACTGACTTTCATACTTTTTTCTTTAAAATTATTCGTTTATGTTTAACCAAAATATGCATTTATTCGTCCTATTCAAATAGGAACAGCAAATAAAAGGCTAAATTTAATATTTTTTAACAGCTTGAAGATGCTTCTTCCAAAAAAGGTTTTTAAATTCGTTTATCAAACCAGAGCCAATGAATGATGTTATGCTGACAGCACTGATGCAGTTATCTGCGCTTGTTGCTCAGGTAAATAAGACCCACTTTCAGAAGAATGCGCACGTATTGGTAAAATCGTACCTCGAAAAATCTTTGGGGCACAATAATATACGTACGCATTTAAAGCAATACTTTGAGTTTTTTAAGCAATACGAGTCGGAAATAGAAACCCTAATTGCTAAGAATAATTCGGAAAACAACATCCATATACTTCATTCTCTTTGCGAATCGCTGAATAAAGAACTAACCCTCACCGAAAGGTATATTCTGCTGCTTTCGTTCCTTGAACTCATTTATAGCGACAAGGTTATCACGCACGAAGAACAGGAATTTATCGGTATTCTAGCGCAGAATTTCAAAATAAGCAACGAAGATTTCCTGAATGCTTGTGATTTTACCTTTAACCAGGATCCTATCCGGCTTAATTCCGCAAATTACCTGGTAATTTGCGATACCGATATATTTATTTCCGACGAACTGGAAGGAAGCTGGATAGATAAAAACAAACCAACTAGTGAAACGCACCACACCCTGCACCACAAGGGTTTACACCACAAAGTTTATATTCTCAGGTTTTCAGAAGCCGACCTGCTTGCTTTGAAATACAATGGCAACTCATCGGTCTTCCTTAGTAATCGGAAGGTTGAATCCGAAAAGTATTATATTCTGAACCCTTTTGAACAGCTAACCATTAATAACCAAACCCTTAATGGACACGAAATCAGCAATATTCTTGTAAACGAAAAGTCGTTACAGCTTGTTTTTCGTGGTAAAAACGTGATTCTTCAGGGTTCTCATAAAAGGAGCAAGAGCAGTTTCAGCTTTTGTGAGGAAGCGGGCAATATTGTAGCAGTAACAGGTGAAAAGAAATCGACATCCAAACTGATTCATATTCTCAGTGGCCGTTGGAATAACGATAAGCAGGACATTTGCCTGAATGGATACAATATTTACAGCGATTACTATAAAATTCAGAAGTTAATCGGATTTATACCCGACTATTCCATTTACAATCCGAATATTTCTGTTTACAACAATCTGTATTTCAACTGCAAGCTTGCTTTTCCGCAGTTAACCGAGCCCAAAATAACTTCGCTGATCAATGAGGTACTGGAAACAACCAAGCTGAAAGAAGTACAACATGTCGTTCCCTTCAAAAACAAGGAGTCATTTCATACACTCTTCCAGTTCCTTACCAATCTGGCAATTGAATTGGTGCATGATCCGTGGCTTCTGTTTATCAATTATTCGCTGGAACAACTCTCCATACCGGAACAGGACATTGTGCTCAGCATCCTGCGCTCCTATGCAGCCAAGGGGAAACTGGTATTCATAGCGTGCCAGTGTCCCAATACCTTGTTTTTTGAGCATTGCAATAAATTATGGATCATCGATCAGCATGATTACATGATCTACAACGGCAACACGCACGAAGTAATGGATTACTTTAGTGCTAACTCCGACAACATTATTCAGGCTGAGGAACACTGTTCGTTGTGCGGATCGGTAAGGCCCGAACGCCTGAATCAGATCATCAATCAGAAAACGATCGATGAAAAAGGTGAACTTACCACGCACCGCAAAATACAACCTGAGGAATGGTACTCAGTTTATAAAGAGAAGATTGAGAAAAACCTGAAGCAAAAGGAATGTAAGAAAGTACTCCCGCTACATTTAGGTTCTGTACCCACAATTCCTCAGCAGTACATTGTGTACCTACAGCAAAAACTGCTCGATTTCAGAACAACCTTTGTTCAGCATGCAAAAAACCTGGCTGTATTTGTTTTAATCTCGGCAATAACAGCACTGCTGTTCCGCTCCGACTGGTCGGCCAACTATTTACCTGGCAGCAACCCAAATATACACATCTTCATTATTTTCAGCGTAGTGGCCATGCTTATTCT
The DNA here is from genome assembly GCA_036261135.1 of Bacteroidales bacterium. GTDB lineage: Bacteria > Bacteroidota > Bacteroidia > Bacteroidales > JAAUTT01 > JAAUTT01. The sequence goes on along the minus strand of DATALJ010000014.1, from coordinate 2,694 downwards.
GGGCATCATTATTGCTGAAAATGAGAATCACAGGGAGAAAAGGAATATTTATCACGAAATAAAAAGGAATTTGAGCTTCTTCAGTTTCTTAAATGCGCAAATCTCCTTATTATTCTTTATTTCGGCTGTCTACAGTGTTCTTTATTGCCTAATAACCACAGCCATCCTTGGCTTTGTCCATTATTTTTTGCAATACTGGATCATCTCCTTTACCATTTGTTTTTTGGGGAATATCATAGGAATATTGCTTTCAAACCTCTTTCAAAAGAGAAAAATCGTTTATTTAACTCTGCTGGTATTTACCATTTTTAATATCCTGTTCAACGGAATAACGATTAATACGAAGTCACTCCCACAGCCATTGGCTTCGAACCAGTATTCGCCTGTAATAACCGAGCTTTCGCCAGTAAAATGGGCTTTCGAGGCGCTCTATGTCGAACATGTAATTCATAACGATTATGAGGACATTTTCTATGCACTCGATCAAAAGCTGGAGAACGCAGTTTTCAATACCAATTACCTTATCCCTGTTGTCCAAAAGAAGCTGGGTGAAATAAACGAAAACCTGAATAACCCTGAAAACAGCAAGGCTTTAAAAGCTATTCAATACGAAATTAAGCAGTTTACCAGCAACAGCGAAATCTTTCCATTCGAATATTATGACGAGTTGGACGCCGAAAAAGTAGACGCTGATATTATAAAAGAAACCAGCGATTACCTCACCTATGTGCAGCTTATGCTTTCGGAAAGCATTCAAACGCTTACCCAACAAAAACACGAACTCGAAAGAAAGCTTATCGATTCCATTGGATACGCCAATTTCCCTCAATTCAAGAAGAAATATTACAACACGTATTTATTTGATCTGGCCAGCAGGTTCAATACGGCTCTAAACGTTAAGTTTACAAATGGAGAAATCATAAAGAGCATGAATCCGCTCTACCTGATTCCATCATCAAATTTCGGTAGGGCGCATTTATTTGCGCCTGTAAAAATGTTCAATTACCTGTATTACAACACCTACTGGTTTAATGTCATTATACTTTGGTGGTTTATATTTATTTTCTTTATTGTTGTACTTATTTGTTTTCCCTATTCAGGCCCGTTTAAAAACAAGAACCTGAGCATATAAGTAAGGTCCACTTAATGAAATACCATCAGAGGAATTTGCGTATGATACAATATTTTTAAAGTAATATTAGGATTCATAAGCTTTCCTATCAGGTTTCGTTTATGGGTAACCATGGTAATTAAATTGATACCCTTTAGCGCAATATAATCATCGAGCGCCTGAAGAATATCTTTAGAGATAATCACTTCGCAATACACATTGGAACTGTTGTAAACTTTCGAAAAATAGTCCCGCAAGCCCTCCATTTTAATGTTATCCCAAGGATTTCCGTCAGTATTGCTGATGTGTAACACGTGAATATTGGAATTCAGTTGCTGCACGATCTTAAACAACCGTTTTACAGCCACAAAATCGGTTTCGTCAAAGGCGGTTGTGTACAATACATTCTTAAGTTGATCAATCCCTTTAAACATATAATCTTCAGGGATAATCAGTACCGGACATTTTGCCTTTTCTACAATACGCGAAGCCATTTTGCCTATAGGCTCGAATATCCGCACATCTTTGCGCGATATACCCATCAGAATTAATCCAGCATTTTCGGATTCGGCTGTATACAACGTTATTTCGTCAGGTAAACCGTTGATAATTGCTGAAGAAACCGGAATCGGACCCAAGTTATTCCGACTTATATAGTCCTGAACAAGCTTAAGCAGTTCGGCTAACTTATTCTCAGCCTCCTGCCTCATTTCAGCTATATACGCAGTAAGTGTACCCGAAAGAAAATCGGTATCATCAAAAGATACGGGCCGCATTTCAGGGTATCCGTAAGCATGGATGAATTTGATACGGTTTTTGGACTTTGCAGCGAGTTCCAATGCAAAGAACGAAGCATTCATTGACGCCTGGCTAAAATCCACAGGAACCAGTATCTCATCGCTAAAAGCAGTACCCTCCTGCCCTATTGTCTCCGGCATTTCTACCGAAAGCTCCTTTAAAAGAGCGGTAGCCTTTGCCGCATCTTTCTCTTTAACAAATAATTTTATTTCTGTCCCCGGGGCAGCCGCAAGCACGTTTATATCTTTAAAGAACAGTTCGATGCCGACTGTTTCGAACCGGGTAGAAATAATCTGGGCTTTGTTAAAGGAAATTGATCCTAAATTTTTCAAATTATCGTTCATGGCTGTGCAATTTAGATAATTCTTTATTTATGCGGAATTTACGAAAAAAAGACTAAAAAGCAAAATATCGATATATAAGTGAACAAATCGAAAACATTGCATGTTTAAAACATGTACATTTTGAGTAAACAGAATGCCTATTAATACAAAAAATCGTCAGGGTAAGGAACAGGAAATACCATTTTTCCCGTTGGGTATTGTTATTTCGCCAGGTGAAAAAATTCCACTGCGGATTTTTGAACCACGATATATCGAACTTATCACGCATATCGAACAATCGGGCGAACATTTTGCCATTCCTTATATGCATCAGGAGGAGGTTACATCTTTGGGGTCGATTGTAAAACTGACCAACATTGTAGATAAATACCCCAATGGCGAAATGACCATTTTAATTGAAGGGATTCAGTTTTGCGAAATTGTTGATTACAGTCCTAAGCT
>DATALJ010000001.1:0-11134 GCA_036261135.1 Bacteroidales bacterium | reverse complement strand
TTCCCCCTTGGCGAAGGGGGCAGGGGGATTGGTTGTTATGAGGAACGTAATTCCGTCTCAATATATAACTTTTTGAAAGGGCCAGCTTATTAAATGGCTATATAGTAATTCACTGTGGATGAAATTTGATCAATCCCCCTGGCCCCCTTCGCCAAGGGGGAATAGACAATTTCGTGTAACTTATAATTAATTTCTATGCGTCAATATCGTACATACATTATTCTTTTGGTTGCTTTGGCTGCGGTGGCAGCTTATTTTTGGCTGTCGGACAAGCGAGGAACCATGCGGGTGCAGAACAATTATTTTGCTGTTAAGGATACCAGCGAAGTTACAGGAATCCGAATTCTAAGGGGAGCGGATACGTTGTTGCTCCAGAAACTTAACAACAACTGGATTGTAAATGGTAAGTACAATGCACGTACCAAGCTGATGCACCAGTTATTGGGACTTGTAAGCCTCATTGAGGTGAATACTCCTGCACCTAAAGCTTTAAAAAATGATCTGATCAGCCTGTATACAAAACAACCTCTACAGGTAATCTTTTACAAAGGAAATAAGAAACCGCAAACGCTACGGATTGTAGAAAGTGACAGCCTCATTCGGTCGTCGGTTATGTTTACCGAGGAAGAGAACGATCCGTACCTCGTAAAAATACCTGGTTTCAATGGACGTTTATCGTTGTTGTTCCCGACCAACCCGTTTTTGTTTAGGGATAAAACTATATTCCGGTATCAGCCTTATGAAATCTTGTACGTAAAGGTCGAATACCCTTCGGAGCCCAGTAAATCGTTTATTCTTAATGTGGCCGATCCTTCACATATCGTGCTGCAACAGCTCAATGGTAAGGGACAAAAACAAGTATCGAAAGAAAAGGCGGTTCAGTATATGACCAGTTTCAGCAATGTGGGTTTCGAGTTTATTAGGGAGGCGCAACCTTTCCGGATGGCCGATTCGCTTAGCCGCATTCAGCCCGCATGTATTATCGAGGTGAAGAACGTTGTAAACCAGGTAAATCAGATTCGTACATACCCTATTGCCGTTAAGGGGAAAGGAGCAAGCTTCGACCTTTACAAAATGTATGCTGTGATCCAAAATGATAGCATTCCTGTAACGGTTAAGTATACTGATTTCGATCCTATTATGAAGGAATTTGGCAGTTTTTCTGTTCAATAAAAAAAGCGTTTGCATCATTGGGGACATTGATTATTTTTCGTATTATTGGAATTGATTTATTCGAAAATAAAATATTGATTATCAAACTAAAAATAAGCATACATGAAGTTTGTTGTATCCAGTTCTGATCTGTTAAATCATTTACAGGCAATTAGCAGGGTAATAAGTAACAAGAATACATTGCCCATTCTCGACAACTTTTTGTTCAAATTAGAGGACAACGAGTTAGAGATTACCGCTTCCGATTTGGAATCGACGTTTATTACGAAGATGAAACTCGAAAACGCTTCGAGCGAAGGAAGTATTGCTATTCCTGCCAAGATTTTACTCGACACCCTAAAGGAATTTGCCGATCAGCCGTTAACCTTCGATATTTCAACCGACAATTATTCGGTTGTTATTATTTCAGCCAATGGACAGTTCAATATTATTGGACAGAATGGCATAGATTTTCCACAGGTTCCATCGCTTAAGAACGATCGTAAAACTGCACTCCGCGTTAATTACGATGTTTTAATGAATGGTATCACCAAAACGCTGTTTGCTACTGCCGACGACGAATTACGCCCCGTAATGAACGGTATATTTGTTGAGCTAAGCAACGACAGCCTTACCTTTGTTGCTTCCGACGCACATAAGCTGGTTCGCTACCGGCGTAATGATGTTGCTCCGGGAACAAACGCTGCTTTCATTCTTCCTAAAAAGCCTGCTTCGCTGCTGAAGAATATTCTTCCTAAGGAATCGGGAGATATCCAGATTGAATTCGACGATAAAAACGCTGTATTTACCTTAACCAACTTTAAGCTTGTATGCCGCTTGGTGGAAGGTAATTATCCAAGTTATAATTCGGTAATCCCTACTGATAATCCCAATGTGCTAACCATTGACCGCCTGGAACTATACAACTCGCTTCGTCGTGTGTCGGTGTTTGCTAACCAGGCCAGCAATCTGGTAAAGTTGGCATTAACCGGTAACCAGCTTACCGTGTCTGCGCAGGATCTCGACTTCTCTATTTCGGCTTACGAAAGGTTAGGATGCCAATACGAAGGCGACGATCTGGAAATCGGCTTCAAATCGGTGTTCCTCATCGAAATTCTTTCGAACCTTACATCGGGCGATGTGAACTTCCGCCTGAGCGATCCTTCACGTGCAGGGATCATGGTTCCAACAAAATCCGACATTGAAGGAGAAGATATTCTTATGCTTCTCATGCCCATGATGATTAATATTTAATAAATAGCTTATACAAACGCAAAGCCGCGAAGGCGCTAAGATTATTATATACTCTTGCGCCTTTGCGGCTTCGCGTTTAATACACAGAACAAATGAAACTCAGCCTGAAAAACCCCATTATCTTCTTCGATCTTGAAGCAACCGGACTAAACATTATCACCGATCGCATTATTGAAATTAATTACCTGAAAATTTATCCCGATGGGAGGGAAGAATCGAAAACACTGCGGTTCAATCCCGAAATGCCTATTGACCCTAAAGCCATCGCCGTTCATGGCATAACCAACGAGGACCTGAAAGATTGCCCTACGTTTAAAGAATATGCGAAGACCATTGCAAACATATTTGAAGGATGTGATTTTGCAGGGTATAATTCCAACAAATTTGATCTTCCGATGCTTGCCGAAGAGTTTCTTAGGGCTGATGTGGACTTTGACCTCAAAAAACGCAAGTTTATTGACGTTCAGGTTATTTTTCATAAAATGGAACAACGCACATTGAGCGCTGCTTACAAGTTTTATTGCGAAAAAGACCTCGAAAATGCCCACAGTGCAGAAGCCGATACCCGTGCAACATACGAGGTTCTGCTATCGCAGCTCGACAGATACACCAATCTTGAGAACGACATTGATAAACTTTCCGAATTCTCGTCGCACAACCGCTGTGTGGATTTTGTAGGCCGTGTAGTTTATAACGACAAAGACGTTGAAGTTTTCAACTTCGGTAAATACAAAGGCGTTTCGGTAGAAGAAGTGTTCGAAAAAGATCCGGCATACTACAGTTGGATGATCAATAACGACTTCCCGATGTACACCAAAAAGGTGCTAACGGCGATAAAGCTGCGGGGGTTTAATAAGAAGAAGTAATTAGGAGTGCCTAGAGTGCCTAAAGTACTTCGAGTGCCTTGAGTTGGGGGATTGGCTGAAGGCAATGCCTTTGTGGCTGAGCTTGCCGAAACATTCTGTCGTTCGTGATTGCATTCATCTTTCTTTGCGGAACTCAGCGCCGCGAGAAACTTTATTGTCCTTATTCTTTCTTTGCTTCATTGTTTTCGTGGAAACAATTATCAGTTGTTAATTCAAATTCAATTTTATTAATTTGTTGCACATTTATTCACGTGCAATGGACAAGATAAACACCGATGTACTGTCGCTTATCCGCAAAGGTGATGAAAAGGCTTTTGAAGAATTGTTTACAGCATACTATGCCCGTTTGTGTGAATATTCGTTAGCGTTGGTGGCCGACAAAGAAGCTGCCACCGAAATTGTACAGGATTTTTTTGTTAAAATGTGGGAAAACCGTTCCACTCTCGATATAAAATCGCTCAAAGCGTACCTTTTTAGATCGATACACAACAACAGCTTAAAATATATAAGCAAGCGCATCCATTTCGAGTCGATCATAGATTCCAGGGAATATGGAACTACTGCACCTGTGGACTTCGAAATGGCCGATAAGCTTGATAAATCGTTGAACGAACTTCCGCCAAAATGCAGGGAAATTTTCCTTATGAGCCGTCTGGACAAATTACGGCACAACGAAATAGCTGAAAAGCTTGGCATTTCGCCTCGCACGGTTGAAGTTCAGATACGCAAGGCCAGCCTTATCCTCAAGGAGAAGTTGAAAGAATTCTATTCATTTTTATGGTTTTTCGCATAAGGGATTTTTAACCAAAACAGATCAATTATAATAAGATACTGAATGAAGCAATTTTCACATATCGACCAAACCGATTTAATTACCCGGTACCTCGCGCAGGAATCAACTTCTGAGGAGAACGAGATGTTGCAGCAATGGCTTGCATCATCGTCGGAAAATGTTGCTTATTTCAATCGGTTAAAAGAAATATGGGACGATACAAACGATCATTCTTCTCTTAATCTCAAGCACCAAACGCTTCAGGCATGGGCTGATGTTAATACAAGGATGAAAGAAGGAAAAGCGAAAACCATTCGTTCTATTTACGTATGGGCGGCATCTGTGGCTGCTTCGGTCCTTATTCTTTTAGGTATTGGCTTTTATTTTATTCATAACGCCCACGAGGAAGTAAGCGTAGCTTCAACCAAAAAAATATTGAAGATTACAATGCCCGATAAATCTGTTGTATGGCTTAATCGTAATTCAGAACTCATTTATGATAAGGCAACGTTCGCGCACAACAGAAGGGTGAAGTTCTCCGGCGAAGGATACTTTGAGATTCAGCCCGATTCTGCTAACCGGTTCGAGATTCAAACCAGCAACGCAACCATTACCGTGCTGGGAACACGCTTTAATGTAAAGGCTAATCCAAAGGATTCGTTAACTGAAGTGGTGGTTAAGTCTGGCAAGGTAAGACTTACATCAAATGCAGGCAGTACAAAGGAGAAAAAGGAGATTGTTCTTACTGCCGGCGAAAAAGGTTCTTCGCGACTCAACGATATGGAGCCACAGAAAAAACTGGCCGACGACCCCAATTACCTGAGCTGGAAAACGCATGAATTCACATTCAACAATACCAACATCAGGGACATTGTTAATATCATCAATGAAATATACAGTGTAAATGTGGTTTTGGCAGAGGGCAATACCGAGAACTGTAATCTTACAGGCAGATACAGTTGGCAAAGCATAGACGATATCCTGAATATGCTTCAGATTGTTCTCAATATTGAAGTGAAAAGGAGTGGAGACGATATTATCATTAAAACAAACGGATGTTAGCCATTGCAGCATGATGAGACCGCAACATAAAACCGTATGCCTTTTTGTACTCTTTCTTCATCTTGCCATTCATGGCTACAGCCAGCAAAAGAAATATAACTTCACCTTTAAGGATGCGCCTTTGGAAACAGTTATACGGGAAATTGCCAATCAATCGAAAAACAACATATTGTATAATCCGGCTATCCTTCCGCATGGGTTAAAAATAACAGGTGCTTACCGGAACTTAACATTAAAGCAGGCGCTGGATAGTTTTTTGCGACCGTCGCAGGTTTATTACCGCTTTTATAAGGGCGACATTGTTCTTTACCGCAAAAATGAAGAAGTAAAGGAAACGCATAAGATTGCAAAACCTGTGAACAAGGATCCTGTCCGCGAAACGATTACCGACACCGTTACATATAGCATCATAACATTCGATACCATTGTTTCGCAGGTAAAGGAATATGTAAAAGTGCCTGTTTATGACACAATCCGAGTAAAGGTTTACGATACGGTTCATATCCGGCAAACGGTTCCGGTTCAGTCATTCAGTTACAGGCCCAAGCAATCGGGTTTTATACTGGGAGCCTCATTTGCGCAGGCTTTTATGTTTTCGAGAATAGAAGCTTCCGATAGTATGGGCAAATTGACCGGAGCACTCAAATCTGCATTAAAAGAGAAGGGTAGCAATAGCTTAGGGCTTAGTTTTATTTATAAAAATGAAAAATGGATGTTCGAAAGCGGCGTGTATTGGACAAAGCATAAGTATACATTCAATTATTCCACCCTAATTAAAGAAACAGTAACGGTAACCGACACAGCCGACAGGTATTACACCCATATCAACGGATTGGATACCACATGGGTTTATGTTATACAGGAAAGGCAACTGGAACGGTCGACTGAGAAGGTGTATTACTCCGATTTCAGCTATCAGTTTATTTCGGTGCCACTTCTTGCAGGCTATACATCTACGGTAAGAAATTTTACATTCGAGTTTAAGGCCGGTATGGTGTTTAATTTTTATTTCAAAAGCAAAGGTTACTATCTGAAACCGTTAGCAAATAATGCCATAGGGGTTGAAGAAGGTTCCGCCCCGAATGCCGGATTAACATTAAGCGTAATGGGTGCTGCCGCCATAGATTATTCCCTGAACAAACAGTTTCATCTGTTCGGGCAGCCCTTTATTACGTGGGATGCCTTGCCACTCGGTGATAAAAATACACTGTACAAAACTTCCACACTGCAAATTGGCCTTCAGGCAGGCATTCGATATTATTTTTAAAAATTGCGTAAGGGATTTTTGAAGGTTCGAACTCTTTATCATGTGATCGACCAACAAAAATGTTGAAATGCTGTACTGTTGGGCAGCGTTTCATAAACCTTATTTCAAATAAAAAATTAAGCGTATGAGTCAGAAATTTACCAGAATGCTTTTCGTTGTGCTGCTGAGTATGGCAGGAACAATGAGTTATGGTGCGAGCGTTGCGGCAGGAACAGATTCCTGCCGGATAAAATTTTCGTATTACATGCAGGATAGTGTTGTACACTTTATCGACAGTTCTTCATGTTCTTCGAGTGCTGTTTCGTATAAATGGGAGTTTGGCGATGGATCATCGTCTGTACTGAAGAATCCGTCGCATGTTTATGCACGGGGCGTTTACCAGGCCAATGTTTGTTTGACAGTGAAAAATGAGTATAACATTTCTTCCACTGCCTGCAAGGTGATTATGGTTCGCGGTTCGGATTCGTGTTATGCAGGTTTTAACTACTACATGCAAAAAGACTCCATGAGTTCCGGTTTCAAAATTTATTTTATGGATACTTCATCGCCCAACGTCATTTCCCGGATGTGGAATTTTGGGGATGGTACCTCTTCTGCCATAAAGGATCCTGTGCATACCTATTTGGTGCCTGGCGCTACGGTTGAAGTGTCGCTTATTGTTAATACATCGTTTGGCTGCATGGATACCGTAAAAAGAATAATTACAATCCCAAACATAACACCACAGCGCGAGTGTTATGCCAACTTCAGCTATATTTCTACTAAGGATTCTTCGGGCTTAGGCATTATGGTTACCTTCAAGGATATGTCATCGCCCAATGTGATCAGCAGGCGGTGGAATTTTGGCGATGGTACTTCTTCTGTTCTTACGAATCCTTCACATAGATATACATTACCTCAGGGGACCGCAATAACCGTATGGGAATTTGTAAAAACATCGGTTAACTGCTACGATTCGGTGAGCAAAACTGTGATGATTCCTTATGATGTTCCCGGAGATACGTGTGTTGCATATTTCAACTATATTGCAGATTACGATACTGCCGGAGCAGCTGTAACGGTTTATTTTACCGATCAATCGTCGCCTAATGTAATTAACAGGCACTGGGATTTCGGCGATGGCACTTCGTCTGTTATCAAGAATCCCGTTCATCGGTATACATTACCTACGGGTTCTGTCGTCAATATCAGGGAAATAGTAACCACCTCTTTGGGTTGTATGGATACGATCAGCCGTAGATTACATATTGTTTATCCATATCGAACGGACAGTTGTTACGCCAACTTCACCTATGCTCAGGACAGCACAGTTAGTAGCGGTTGGGGATATCGGTTTACCAATCTTTCGTCGGCTAATGCTACCAGTTATTACTGGGACTTTGGCGATGGAACCTCTTCGGTAATGAAAGATCCGATGCATGTTTATCGTCTGGTTTCAGGTACCCAGGCAGTAGTTACCCTGCGGATAACTACCAGCATGTATTGTACCGACACGGTGTTTAAAATAATTGCGTTACCACAAATAGCCAACAATTATTTTTTATCGGGTAAGGTAATGGTAAAGACCACTCCGTTATCTTCGGGAATTGTTGCGTTGTATAAAAAGAATTCCATAAACCGGTATATCTTAAAAGATGCCAATGTAATTACCAACGGCTCGTTTAAGTTCGAACAACTGGAAGCCGGGAAATACATTATTTGTGCAATCCCCGATATTAACAACAGCGATAAGTGTCTGCCTACGTATTATGTAAATAGTTTACACTGGTCTACTGCCAACGAAATAGATCTGAAGAGCAATGCGCAGGGGCTTACGCTTAAGATGATGGCCGTAAAATCCTTAACTGCAGGCGTAGGATCAATCAGCGGTAACGTAATAGAAAATACGTTCGAAGCTACATCGGAAAGTAGTCTCAAATCGGCTACCCAGGTTACCTATAATGTTTATCTGTATTCCGCATCGGGCGAAATAATTTCGTCTGCTACACCCGATGCTATGGGTAACTTCAGTTTCCAGAATCTGCCTTACGGTAATTATTCGCTGAATGTAGAATATCCTAACTACGAAAGCCGGAGTATGACTGTTAACCTTACACAAACTACGCCATCGGTTAACAATATACAATTTTCGGTAGACCGTTTAGCGCTTGCCGTAAATCCTGTTAAGGATGAAAACGAAATAACTGTTTACTACGTTTCAGCGAATCAGATTGCCGTTCGTGTACGCGAAGCCGGCAAGTACAATGTTTCTGTTGTAAGCATTACCGGAAGCATATTGTACCAGAACAACGCGTTAGATTTCGATGCGAATACCGATAAAATTATTGATCTGAAGAATATACCGGCAGGAACATATTTATTGAAAATGCAGAATAGTGAGGGTTTACTCGTTAAGAAGCTGGCGAAATAGAGGAAAGGAGGATTGCCTGCGTCAACAGGATTAATCCTTACAACGTGGTTGTGCCGAAAGGTGCAACCACGTTTTTTTTGATAACTGACCCAACAGGACTTTTATAAACTCAGATCAGTCATCCTTTATTGAACATGTTCTTCCCGGGTTATTGGCAGCTTTGAATTCAATGTGAGAAGGATAAACTCTTGTTAAACATATAAATCGGATAACTCTTTTTTGGTGTTTAGAAGAGTTTTTTTAATTTTGGTACATGAAAATTATCTTAGGATGCAGTAGTTTGAAGAAATAAAAAGGACGGAGGGATGATTTTCGGGGAAAACCAATAAAGCATATGTTAACCAATTTATCAATTGTTAAGTCAGCTTCTTCTATATCCATATGTTCAAACGACCCCTTTTTTCGGGATACCTATAACCAGTAACCATTTAAACCCAAGCTTATGAAAAAACTTCTACTCTTATTGATTTTACTACCAATTAACGTTTTATGGGCATATTCCCAGTGGCAGGAAGGTAATGGGCCTTTTGGAGGCTATGTTCAATGCTTTGTTAAATCGGACAATTATATTGTAGCCGGATGTAACTGGAATGAATCGGGCGTATTCATCTCGGATGATAGTGGTAATACCTGGAATAAGGTTACCAAAACAGATAAACCATCGTGGATGGTTCCTGATTTCATGGTTAATCAAATTGTAAAAAGAGATTCGACCGACATATTTTACATTGCTACAAGTGGAGAGGGCATTTACAAATTATTGAAGACTAATAATGAATGGGAGGTTGTGAATCTCGGATTTCGCGATGCTTATAAGACAATAAATTCGGTAGCATATAAAGGTGGGAATATATTCATTTCATCTTTTTACGAAGGGATTTATAAAACATCGGATGAAGGTAAAACATGGAACCTGGTTAATACAGGTTTGTCAACCAAAGATGTAGCATATCTTAAAGCAAGTGGCGATTCCATTTTTGCCGGAACAACCGATGGATTATTTGTATCGAAAAACATGGGTGCCAACTGGACCGTTTTCAGCACCGAATTAACCGGTAAGTATATAACTGATATAGTTATAAAGGATACCGTTCTTTGTGTGGGTGTTTTTAATGAAGGAACCTATAGCTTTTCGAAGAGAGGGGTGTTATTATCGAAACCGGATTTGAGGGCAATTCCCAAATTGAGGCCTTTAGGTGTAATTGATGGGAAATTATATGGTGCACAGAGTTTTTATGGTTTGTATTATAGTGATATTCCAAATATTCAATGGCAAAGCGTAAGTTCCCCTTTAGAAGATCAGTGGCCGCTGTGTATTATTGACTGTAAGGATACTTTGTTAGTGGGTGTTTCTGGCTTTGGAGTCTACCGCTCGTCGGATAAAGGCCAGAGCTGGAAGGAATCCTCAACCGGAATGCGTGCATTTAAGTTTGAATCCATTGCAACTATGGGTTCCAACGTATATGCAGCAACCGATATAAATGGTGTTTTTGTAAGTGAAAATAAGGGCACAACATGGCAGCGGGTAAATAATGGGTTAGGAAACAAAACCAATACATCCGATTTACTTATTAATGATACCGTTATTTTTCTTGCAACCAACAGTGAAGTTTATATTTCGAATGATAAGGGTGCAAATTGGAAGGCAGCCCCAGATTTAAATGCCATGAAACTGGCAACAAACGGGGAAACAGTTTATGTAGCGAGTTTGGATCGTGGTATCAATTCGACCGGAGATAATGGAAAAACCTGGCAGCATGTGAATTTTGCCGATTCTTCAAAAATTATTTGGGATATTGATGCCCGCGATTCGATCATCCTGGTGGGAACCAATGAGGGGGGAACCTTTTTATCGGAAAATTATGGCAAAACCTGGACGAATATTACTACAGGTTTAGAAAACCAATCGAATACAGGCGTGCTTATTAAAGATACGATGTTCTTTATTACTGGAGGTAATAAGGGAGTTTACCGGTCTTCCGATCGTGGTAAAACATGGGAGCTCAAGAATAATGGGTTATGCTGTATTCCGTCCGAATTAAAGGCGATAAACAATATTATATTTGGAACATTTCCCCAAACGATAATCTATTCATTGGATAATGGTGATAACTGGAATTATTTGAGCAACATTCCTGCTTTAAGTTCGAAAAAGAGTACCAATGCTTCGGAAGAGGATGTTATACAATCGATGGGCTACAGTAAGGACTTTCTTTTCGTTGGGACTTCGCATGGATTCTTCTATCAAAATATAAAAAATCTGGCACTCGCTATTCCCGATGTTAATAATAATAGTGAAGTTTCTTTGTCGAATTTTCCCAATCCCTTTGCCGAAAGTACCACGATTGAAT
>DATALJ010000260.1:0-4322 GCA_036261135.1 Bacteroidales bacterium | reverse complement strand
CCAGCCAACTTAAATAATCATTTATACCTTACCATTTAACAATTCTTTTCTTACCTTTGCGTTCTAGTAGAAACCGGATAAAATGAATGCTTATGACTGAAAAACGAAGCGTTTATTTATGTTTCCGGGGTCGTGGAATTGTTTATCGTAAAACTAAATCTATTTTTTAATTTTGCGCTTTATAAAACAAAAAGACAACATGAGTTCTGAATCGAGGTATATACAACGCGGCGTTTCTGCATCTAAAGAAGATGTTCACAATGCAATTAAGAATATTGACAAAGGTTTGTATCCGCAAGCGTTTTGTAAAATAATACCCGATATTTTGGGCGGTGATTCAGAATATTGCAATATTATGCATGCCGATGGCGCTGGTACCAAGTCGTCGCTTGCTTATATGTACTGGAAGGAAACTGGCGACCTGAGTGTATGGAAAGGCATTGCCCAGGATGCGCTGATTATGAATACTGACGATCTGTTGTGTGTTGGAGCTACCGATAATATTCTGGTTTCATCCACCATAGGTCGTAATAAGAAGTTGATTCCTGGTGAGGTTATTTCTACCATTATTAACGGAACTGAGGAATTGCTTGAAGAGCTTCGTTCGTATGGCATATCTATCTATTCAACGGGGGGCGAAACGGCAGATGTAGGCGATTTGGTGCGTACCATTATTGTTGACTCCACGGTTACGTGCCGCATGAAGCGCTCCAACGTAATATCTAATGACAAAATTCAGCCTGGCGATGTGATTGTAGGATTAGCATCATCCGGTAAAGCATCGTACGAAAAGGAATACAACGGTGGTATGGGAAGCAATGGCTTAACCTCTGCCCGTCACGATGTATTTGCCAATTATTTGGCAAATAAATTCCCAGAGAGTTATGATAATTCAATTGATAAGGAGCTTGTATACTCTGGAAAATTGAAGCTTACCGATACGATTGAAGAACTGGGAATTGACGCAGGCAAGCTGGTTCTTTCCCCTACACGTACTTACGCACCTGTAGTAAAGAAAATACTGGATGAATTCCGCTCTTCAATTCATGGAATGGTTCACTGCTCTGGCGGGGCACAAACAAAGGTGTTACATTTTGTAGATAACATGCATGTTGTAAAGGATAACCTTTTCCCTATTCCTCCGCTCTTCAGGATTATCAGAGAGCAGTCAGGAACCAGCTGGAGCGAGATGTATAAGGTGTTTAATATGGGTCATCGTTATGAAATCTATACTTCGCGCAATGTAGCCGATAAGATCATTGCTATTTCTCAATCTTTCAATATACCTGCACAAATTGTAGGTTATTGCGAGCCTTTCCAGGGGAAGAAGCTAACCATTAAGAGCGAATTCGGCGAGTTTATTTATTAAGGTTTCGGAAAAGAAAGCTAGCGCGCGTTTGTAACGCCTGCCAGCTTTAGTTTTATCTATTAATATCAGGTATTTCGAGCTTAAAGCCTACAGCATGAAAGTTTACTATTTTTATGCTATCATCGCTGCTTAAGTATTTTCGGAGTTTCGAAATAAAAACATCGAGGCTACGGCCCAGGAAATAATCGTCGCTACCCCAGAGTTGCAACAGAATATCTTCGCGTTTTACTAGTTGGTTCTTGTTTTGCAACAGAAATCGCAGAATATCGGCTTCGCGGCGGGTAAGTTTAAGAGAGCTTCCGTTCATGTTGAGCAGCAGATTGGAATAATCGAATTTATAGCTGCCCATCGAATATACAGAAGCTTTATCGGCCTTCTTCCCATTCCTTTTTAGGAAAACCTCAATTCGCAGTACCAATTCTTCAATATTAAAAGGCTTTAGAATGTAATCGTCGGCTCCCAGCCGAAAACCGCGTATTTTATCCTCCTGTGCCGAACGCGCTGTTAAGAAGAGGATCGGGATGTTTTCGTTATGTTGACGTATCTGCTCGGCAAGCGTAAAACCGTCCATAGCAGGCATCATGACGTCGAGTATGCAAATATCAAAGGTTCCTGTTTTAAATGTATTCCAGCAGGTAGTTCCATCGGCGCATAAGGTAATATTATACCCTTCAAGGGTAAGATAATCCTTAATCACAGTGGATAAGTTCTCGTCATCTTCTGCAATTAAAAGGTTGGCTTTTATATTTGTCGACAGGTGCATAGTCTTCTGAAATGTTTGTTTCTCTTGGTTCTATGGTGTTCATTTCCGGAGATATAAGGGAAGCGTGATAGTGAACAGTGTCCCTTTTCCAATCTCGCTTTTTACCTCAATTTTCCCTTTATGTATTCTTATTATATGGTATACATAATATAATCCGAGGCCAAAACCTTTTACATTATGCAAATCGCCTGTAGGTACACGATAGAACTTGTCGAAAATCCTTCTTAAATCTTCTTTTCGTATACCTATTCCATTGTCAGCTATCTTAATTACAATGCTTTTGGGCTTATTTTCCGTAGTGATCAGCACAAAAGGTGTATCTATTGCGTATTTCAATGCATTATCGAGCAAATTAAAGAAAACATTGGAAAGATGGGATTTATCAGCATAAACTTCCTGTACCTTTGCATTTAGCTGGACTTGGATATGCCCACCTTTCTTTTCGGCCACAAAACCGGTACTTCTTACCGCATCACCAATACATTCATGAATATTTATGGGCTCGAAGTTGTATTTGATTTCCTTATCGAAAACAGCAGCCTGCAACACACGTTCAACATGATCTTTCAGGCGCCGGGCCTCCTGTTGGATAATCGAAACATATCGCTCAATATGGCCCGGGTCATTAACTACATCGGGCTTTTTTAACAGATCGCTTGTAATCTGTATGGTTGAGATAGGTGTCTTAAACTCATGGGTCATGTTGTTGATGAAATCCTTCTGAATGTCCGATAAACGCTTTTGTCTGAGAATAACGAAAGTGGTATAGGCAAAGAAAAAACAAACAAACAGCAGCACGCAACTGAAGAAAATCCATACGCCCATCTGGTTAATGAGGTCATTTGCTTTATTGGGGAAGTATACCCCAAAATAATAGCTGTCGTTCTTCCATACGGGCAGCTCAACGGTCTTCTTTTTGGGGCTGTTGTTCTGAATGGATATATATTTTCCATACAGCATCTTATTTGTTGAGCAGTTGTATATGCCATATTCAAAATCGGAGAGGATGTTGCGCTTTTCGAACTCCTTCCGCAAAAGCACCTCAAGGATTTCGGTACAAATTTCGCCGTTAAGCGACACTACGTAATAGTTTCCCGAGAGCTGTTTTACCAGACCATCGAGGGGTACAGTGCGATTCTCGTATTCGATAAGCGATTCCGCTGTGGATTGCAGTGCCAGTATTACACTATGATTAAACTGGGTTTCTTTTAAATCGAACGCCCGCTTAAACCAATAGGTTTGCATGACTATCATACCCACAATGGAGATAATGGCCAGCAGTACTACAATACGGATGTTCTTGTGTCTCATTTTATCTATATCACGCCTTAAAATTAAACATTTAGGATCATTCTTCTTGTGGTATTAACTTTTTAATAACAATTCTTTATAATTGGTTAACAACGGCTAACGGGGAGGTTGGGTAGCTTTGTATAGCCCTTATAGTAAAGGGTAAAACAATGTTGAACTAAAATTTAAAATTATGAATCTGGTTGAGCTAACACAAAGCATGAAGAAGGTTTTTGTTGCCGTTGTATTATTATGTATTTGTTCTTTTGGGGCGAACGCACAAACATTAGCGATGAACAACAGTAATGGTAAGCCTTCGTACAAATGGGTTTCCGATACCATTGTTAATCTGGGCAAGATAGAAATGAGCAAGCCTCAGGTAGTAACCTTCGAATTTGTAAACAATGGCAAAGCACCATTGATGATTACCAAGGTGCAACCTTCCTGCGGGTGCACTGCTGTTGATTTTAGCCGGAACCCCATTAATCCTGGCGATAAGGGATTCGTGAAAACCACTTATAATGCCGCTTCTCCTGGCGTATTCTACAAAACGTTAACGGTATTTTCCAATACTCCGGGTTATAGCAATTTGCTGGCGATTAGAGGCGAGGTGGTAGGCAAGCAGTGATTGTAAGTTATGTGATTAAGTGATGGAGTGTGCTTCTTCATCACTTAGTCACCTGATCACTTCATCACCCTTTAAAAAATCCTCCTCTTTTATAATTGGTTGCAGTAAACGTCGAATACATTTATTACCTTTGCAGTCCAAAATTTATTTAAGGACTTTACATGAGTAATGTTATCATTGAACGTTTAGAAGGCGTTAAACTTAGATTCGACGAAGTTGCACAGCAGATTACAGACCCTGAGGTAATTGCTGACATGAAGCGGTTTGTGAAA
>DATALJ010000237.1:0-9670 GCA_036261135.1 Bacteroidales bacterium | reverse complement strand
GGCCTGATAAAAGTTTAAAGTTTTTGGATGATAAAATGCTCATCGTCTATATTTTTTAAATTATTGTCTGTTTTTTTCAAAAAATACCTTGTAATCTCCAAGCGAAACCTTTACCATTTCTTCAAGACCTTTGCTGGTGATAGTACCACCCGATATTGCATCAACCTGGTGAGGATTTCCTGCCTGAGCGCCACCTTTTACGACCTCAATAGAAACGAATTTTCCGGATTCATCAAAGATTTTCTTGTCGTTGAACTCTTCCTGAAACCAATGTTCTTTAATTTCGGCACCAAGACCGGGAGTTTCACCCTGATGATCGAAGAATGTACTGTAAATGGTATTCAAGTCCTTTTTGAAAGAGATGTAGCCCCAAATTGGTCCCCAGAGCCCTTTTCCACGTAAAGGAACGATGTAGACTTCTTCGCCATTGTCGAGTTTGCTTATAAATACTGGGAGTGTCCTTTTTTCTTCAGGTTTAGCCATTTCAGCTTTCATGTCGACATGGAAAGCATCTACGTTGGTGTTTTTTTCGCCAGAGGTATTTACAGCAAAGCTGGAAGTAACATACTTCTTATATAATTCCTGCGCATTTGCAGGAGTAGAGTTCACTTTGATGGATGCCAGAATGTTCTGCATCTTCTCAATTTCGATGTTTTTGTCCTGAAAAGGCTTCAATTGCATTGCTGCCAGCGATAAAAGCAAGGCAACAAGAACAACCATAACCGCTGAGAATGTGAATATATATGTATTACTAAAATTTTTCATGGTTACGCAAGTTTAAGCTTTAGCTCTTTTAAGTCGTTTTTTAATATTGGACTCAATAACGAAATGGTCGATAAGCGGAGCCCAAACATTCAGGAGCAGAATAGCAAGCATCATACCTTCAGGGTAAGCAGGGTTAAGAACTCGAATTAATACGGCCATTATACCAATCATAAATCCGTATATCCATTTACCTCTCTCTGTTTGAGCTGCAGACACCGGATCAGTAGCCATAAACACGGTACCAAAAGCAAAACCGCCCATAATCAGATGATAATATGCAGGTACTTCCATATAGCTGTTTGCAGGTATAAGGTTGAATAATCCACCTATTGCCAAAGCTCCAAGAACACAGGATAACATGATCTTCCAACTACCAATGCCTGTCCAGATAAGAATTACAGCTCCAATTAGAATGGCCAGTGTAGAAGTTTCGCCAATTGAACCAGGTATAAAACCGAAGAACATATCGGAAACAGAAGGCATGTGAGCTGCTTGGCCTTGAGCTAACTGTGCAAGAGGCGTTGCTCCGGAGAATCCGTCAACAATACCCTGTCCATTTTTCAAGCCTTCAATCCAAACCTTGTCACCCGACATTTCCGAAGGATAAGCAAAGAAGAGGAATGCACGGGCTATAAGTGCTGGGTTCATTATGTTCATGCCGGTACCGCCAAAGATTTCTTTTCCGATGATTACGGAGAATGCTGTAGCAAGCGCTACCATCCATAAAGGAACATTTACAGGCATAATCAAGGGAATCAACATCCCGGTTACAAGAAAACCTTCATTTACCTCGTGGCCTCTGATCTGGGCCGAGATAAATTCGATACCCAAACCGGTAACATACGATACCACAATAATGGGGAATACTTTCAAGAAGCCAAATCCGAAGTTGGCTAACAAATCGCGTTCAATTCCAAAGGCAAGTGAGTTCTGGTATCCAACATTCCACATCCCAAAAAGAAGGGCAGGAACAAGTGCCAGCACAACCACACTCATGGTACGCTTCAGGTCGATGCTGTCGCGGATATGAGCGCCTTTATGCGTTACTTTATCGGATACAAATAAAAATGTCTCAAATGCATCGAAGGTAGATTCGAACTTTTCGAACTTGCCACCTTTTCGGAAATGAGGTTTTATTTTATCAATATAATTTCTTAATGCTTTCATTATTCGATCAATCCTTTTTAGTTCATTTCCTTAATCATCATATTCAGGCCGGTACGAACAATTTCCTGTACATCGGTTTTCGAGGTACAAATGTATTCGCAAAGAGCAAAGTCTTCTTCGGCTACTTCATAAATACCAAGCTTTTCCATGAGGTCAATATCGCCGGCAAGAATAGCTTTAAGCAATTGAACAGGATAAATGTCCATAGGGAACACTTTGGCGTACTCTCCGGTCATAACCAGTGCACGGTGACCGCCATTGTAGTTTGTGTCCAGGCGGTATTCATGCTTAGGGCAAAGCCATGAGAAGAACGACCGCGAAGCACTGTGTTTACCTAAGCCTGGGAGCGCCCATCCGAGGAATTCGAAATGTTTTCCTTCAGGGATCACGGTTAAAGCATAATCGTAATATCCCAGGTAACCATCGGAAGCAATTTTAGAACCAGTTAGGACATTACCACTGATATAGCGGAGATCGCCAGCTTCGGTGTTATTTGCAACCATTTTACTGATGGAGCAACCTTTAATCACTTTAAAATACTTAGGTGATTTAACCTCTGAACCGGCAAGGGCTACAACAACGGTAGCATCGTAAATACCTTTCTCGAACAAACGTCCTATAAGGATTACATCCTGAGGGTTAACACACCACACCGTTTCGCCCTTATTGATAGGGTCAATATGATGAATTTGAATGCCTACGTTACCAGCCGGGTGTGGACCAGAGAATTGATTCAACTGAACACCTTGTGCTTTAGTAAATACAGCAGAAGCAGGCTCGTCGGCATTGATATTTAAATGTACTTTACCATTGGTAAGTTTCGACAAGGCATTGATCCCTGCCTGAAATTCAGCTTCGTGTCCCTGAACGACGAAATCGTAGTCGGGTGCAAGAGGAGCCGAATTAAAAGCCGAAATGAAAATGGCTTTGGGAGTATCTTTAGGATTCGCAATAATTGCATACGGACGTTGCTTAATGGTTGGCCATAAGCCACTTTTTAACAACTTTTCAATTATTTCTTCCCTGCTCAATGAAGATGCATTGGCTTTACCAAAATCTTCATATTGGATTTGATTATCGGGGGTTATCACAATCTCGAGCAAACTTCTTCGCTCACCACGATTTATTGCGGATACCTTACCACTCACTGGCGAAGTAAACACAATCTCCGGATGATATTTATCGTGGAAAATTGGACTTCCAGCTTTTACTTCCTCGTCAACTTTTACAGATAATTTCGGAACTATCCCGGTAAAGTCGGTCGGTTTTAAAGCGTATGTTGCTGACGTCTCAGTTTTTACAACAACTTTTTCAGCTTTCCCTTTCAAATTAATATTCAAACCCTTCTTAATCTTATAAACGTCGGACATATTTTAAGAAGTATTAAAAAAAATTAAGGCACAAAAATAGCAAATTTTGATATACAGTATCCTTATTTATGGTGATTTAAATTTGAACAAAAATTGTTCCGTAAATAGCTAATAACAAGAGTTTAGCAATGTTATTGTTTTTAGAATAACACAAATCTTAGGCTAAATTACGTTAAATTATTGTGAAAATAATAACAGTTAATCGTCTGAAATGTTCCTGATGGTATAATTATTTTTATTTATTTTGATTTACAAAGAAAAGATTGGATTATGATAAGCAAAATTCAGGTATATCTTCTTTTCGCGTTATTTGGCGTTGCCGCTGCCAATAACCTGAAGGCTGTTCCGGAGGGACCACTTCCCGATGCAGTATTCGACCGCGATATACGAACTGTACGTTTGTTCAAAGAAGGATGGGAGTTTGGATACCCTATTTTGGAAATGGGAGATGACAAGCCATTGCTGTTGCAGTTTGATGTTTTGAATAACAATTATAAGAATTACAGCTATTCGGTAGTTCACTGTGATGCAGACTGGATGCCATCCCGGATGTCGTATACCGAGTACATGGAAGGATTTTACCAGAATTCCCTGGCCGATTATAAGAATTCGTTCAGTACTTACGTGGCTTACCAGCATTACGAGTTGAAACTGCCAAATGAGAATGTGCGTCTTAAACTTTCGGGCAATTACGTGGTACTGGTTTACGAATCGGGTAATGAGGATAAACCATTATTGATAAAGCGGTTTACTGTTATTGATTCGAAAGTTGAAATTAAAGGCAGGGTGCGCCGTCCAACACTTACAAGGTTTCAGGACGCATACCAGGAAGTGGATTTTACCATCCTACACCCTGAATATCCCATCGATAATCCACACCAAACACTAAAGGTGGTTGTAATAAAGAATAACCAATGGAAACTCTCAATTAATGACCTGAAACCTTTATTTATAAGGGATAAGGAAATCGTATACGATCTGGAAGAAAAGAACCTGTTTCCCGGAGGAAATGAATACCGGAGCTTTGACACTAAGAATGTGAAACACCAGTTACCAAACCTCGCTTACTTTGGGTACAGGCACAACCGGTACGAAGTAGATCTGGTACAGGACAAGTCAAGAGCCAATTCCCCGTATTTTACTATCGACGATCTGAACGGTAAATATTCAGTGGAAAATCAGCAAGGCTTATCTCCAGCTACGGATGCTGATTATGTAAATGTGCATTTTTCTCTTCGTTCATTGGACGAGGTTCCAAATGGCAACGTTTATGTATACGGTGCTTTTAATGATTTTAACACCTACGACGATTGTAAAATGACATACAATGCCGAAACGCAAAACTACGAACTCGATTATTTAGTAAAGCAGGGTTATTGCAATTATCAGTATGTATTTAAACCCAATTCAACCGACGATATAGACGAAACATTGTTTGAAGGCAGTTACTATGAAACAGAAAACGATTATGTTATATATGTTTATTACCGGCCATTCGGTAGTCGTTATGACTCGCTTCTTGGCTATAAGGTATTAAATAGCAAAATAATGAACAACTAAACCTCAAAATCCAAATGAAAAATTTACTTCTTCTGCTTGCTATCGTAGTTATTGCAGTCTCGTGCGATTCGTCACAAAAAAATAATCCCGATGGAACCTGGGTTAAGAAAGAATATTATGATAATGGGAATATCCTGAAATGCGAGATGCAGCTAAAGGACTCGTTAAGACATGGTGTAACCAGGAATTACGATCGCAAAGGGAAATTAATGTCGATGGCTCATTTTGTCAATAATAAAAAGGAGGGAGTGGCGATAAACTACTATCCTTCTGGCATTATTAACCAGGAAATGGTATACAAAGACAATAAACTTGAGGGTGAAGCAAAGATGTATTATGAAACGGGCAAGCTGTATATGATTTCTCATTATCTTAATAATAAGAAACAAGGCTTGGAACAGACTTTTTATGAGAGTGGTAAACTTAAATCGGAGCAGGAATATTATAACGGTGGAGCTGGTATAGGTTTAAAAGAATATAGTACAAGTGGAGAAGAAGTTACAAAGAAACCAACCATTGTTATACGTGAGATAAATCCTCCCTTTGAGGAAAAATTGATTCTGGAAATATCGTTGAGTAATAAAAGCTCGAATGTTAAGTTTTACCAGGATACACTGGTTCATGGAAAGTATATGTATAAGTATATGAACAGTATTGATACTCGCAATGGTGTTGGGCGTTTAACCTGGTATAAATCGGGATTAATACAAATGAAAAAACTCAACATTGTAGCTGAAGTAACTACGCAAAGAAGGAATAAATTAATTATTCAACGTTCTTATAATCTAGTAGTTAATTGATTTACATCGACCGAAGAAGATTCTTTAGCATATAGTTGTTGGGATCGGTTTTTAGTCCCCGGTTAATGTACTCTTTTGCCTTCTTAACATTGTTTCTTTTGTAAAAATAAGCGGAAGCCGAGGAGTATGCATTCGCCACAAGTTCACTTTCGACATGATTATTGTGCGATTCGTTGTGTAAGGTTTCGAACTTTACCAGGTTCTTATTGCCTTCTTCAATCTTTTGATCCTGAAACGACAGATATGCTCTATAAAGATAACTGTTCTTAAGCAAATTGCTTATTTGTGCATGCTCTTTAATAAAGGGGAATTCCTTAATATAAACTTCGAGCTTATCTATCGCATTTAATAAATCCTGTTCAGAAATATATTCGCTTATTGCACTTATAAAAGCCATCCGCATATCGGAATTGGAAGGTTTACATTTCAGTGCATTGAAGAAATAGTCGCGGCTTTCGGCTCTTTCTCCCTTATTATAATAGAAACGGCCTAATTCATAATTGTATAATGCCAAAATTTCATTTGACAGCTCTTTGTTTTGGATATTAGGAAAGATGGATGAGCATAACTGTTTATAATGATCTAACCTGCTATTCTCAACAAGCTGTAATTGTGTAATTCGGGCAAATTCACTCTTTAAAACGTCTACCGTAAGGTTTCTTTTTAAATAACGGGCAACTTTAATAAATAGTTTAGCATCTTCAATATTATCGTATCTGGTCTGGGTTAAAACCATAGCAAGAATATTTTGCATCGTATATTCAATCCTTTCCGAAGGATAAAAAATATACGCTTTTTCAATTTGAGTAAGGGCCTCTGAATTCTTCTTTTCCTCCGTTAGCGCTATAGCATTGTTGTAGTATTGTAAGCCTATAAGTTCTTTTAAAGACAGATGGGTGTTGTTGAAATAGTATTTATTGAAAAGCTCATCTACAGAATTACTTGATCTTTCCGTTAGGCTTATCAACTTAGAATTAAGCAGGTATTCAACCCAGCCTTCTTTAAATTTATCGTTGAACTTAAATGTTCTTTGCATAGGGTCAGTTGCTTCGAGCCTTATATTTCCCTGGTTAGGATAGGATAGCACAAAAACGTGGTTCTCGGTCTCTTTAATTTCAAAGGGTATATTCAATTTCTTCAAAATCATTCCATTTAATGCTGTTCCTGTAACACAGTTAAACTGGCCAGTTTCAAATACCTGATCGAAGGTTGTATTGAGCTCGTATTTAATAAAACATTGTTTTTGAATGGTTTCGTGTATGGCTTTGATCTTTTTTTCAGGTTTTAGCGTCTGAAACTTAAGATTATGAAGGTTTTCGTACAATTTATTAAAGCGCTCCTGCGAGGTTTGCATGGATAACACGTAATTGTTCTTCTGTGCAAAGAAAAATAGCGCGAAATAATTCGTATCCTTTTTTTTCGAAGAAGTTCCTTATGTGTAGCTCTTCCTCAGCTGAATTAAATTTAATCTCGTTCAAATAAATGAGCGTGTCTGAATTTTTTATTTGAGAGAACGCACTGATTGAAATCAAAGAAAACAGGATTGTTGCTATGTATTTCATTGTTATTAACTTGAGTATTCTGATGCTTTTTAAAATAACCAATCCAAATTAGCAAAGAATTTGATAATTCAAATTATCCGAATGGCGAAATGTTAATAAGTTTAAGCGGATTGAGGTTTAAGGAGATATATATTTTCTTACTTTTGTTTTGTATTTTTTTCCTATGAAGCTTAAAAGTTTTTGGTTTGCCATATTGCCACTGTTGAAGAACAAGTATACGCTGTCGATGATAATCTTTTTTGGCTGGGTAATCTTTTTCGATCAGAACAATTTATTACAACGCACAAAAATTGTAAACGATCTTCATCAACTGGAAAAGGATAAGTTGTACTATATCAATAAAATAAAAGCTGATTCGCAAAAACTGAACGAATTAAAGACCAGCGAAGATAACCTCGAGAAATTTGCCCGTGAGCAATATCTGATGAAAAAAGATAACGAGGATATATTTATAATTAGTGATAATTAGGCCTTTCCATTTCTGTCTAACCGTCTGAAAATTTCCAATAATTCTTTACTTGATCCGGGTTGGGTGTGAATACCTATCGCATTCAGCAGTTTTAAAGCTTCTTCCGAAACAGGCTTTTTGCTGTAATATTTGGAATGGCTGTAATTTAGAAATTTAATAACACTAAACGCATCGAACCAACGAAAAAACCGATTAATGAATGACTGAAGAACAGATGTGTTCTTCCGGATAGAAGCCATTTCATTGGTAAAATCTAGTTCTTTAAGGAATTGTAGAAGAATGGGTGAAGTTGATACCACATTTTCCGGTGAATTACCAGAAGTGTAAAACTTCTCTTTTTGGCGGAACAGCTCGGCTAAATCGAGGAAAGCCAGAAATTGGTAAGATAACAATGTGTCTGCATTCTCTTCGGCCAGTTTTTTCAGGGCGGCACCAGTGCCAAAAGGTACCCTGTTAGAAATACGAGAAGAAGGAATAACCCTGGTGGTATTGATTTCAGTGAAGTTGCCCAGCCAAATTATTTTCTGGATAAAGTAAAAATCCTCACCAGCCTGTCGTTTATTCATGCCACCTTGTTTTACGTAGGCATCAAGCCTTACTGCAAAAGATGAACCTACAGTATGAAAGGCATGCGGATGACCAATAAACCGGAGCGCTTGATTAAGGTACCGCAGATGAAGTTCATACTGCACAATTCCGGTTGAAGGCTCGTTTTCGACAGGGTGTTCAAAATAAATGGAGGCTCCGGGAGTTTTGGGGTATTTTAAAAAGTGATGCTCGATTGCTGTCAGGTAGTTCCTGTCGCACAACGAGTCTGCATCCAGGTTTACGATAATTCCTTTTGTATTATTGGCTTTTACAAACCGCCAAACCGCCTGGTCCATGCCTATTTTGCGTGCTAAACCAACACCAGCATGTTTGGATGGGAGATTTCTGTAGTAAATGGGGTAGAAGTGTAGCTTCTTTTCATTATGCAAAGTAGCCCAATGTGATGCCACAATGTAGGTAGAGACATTGTGAAGTTTTATTTCTTTCGAAGTAGTTTCTGCATCATTTATAACAATGATTACTTCAACATCGGCTTGTGGTTTGTGGCACTCCCAAACGGATTGCAATGTTTGAACCAGCGCAGGTTCATTAAAGCATGGGATTACAATAATAATGCCTAAATTTTCTGTTGGGATTTCGGCAATTACAGGCTCAACCTTGTTTTTGTTTAAATATTCCTGAACGGATTGCATATTGTTAAATAAAAAAGGCAAAAGGAGGAATCCTTTTGCCTTTAGTAAAGTATCAATAAATAATTTTATTTTTTTCCATCCTTAGCCTGCACTTTGTAATTTTCATTTAAACCTTTAATTACGTCAGCAGTAATTTCGAGGGTGTGGTCGGCATACAAAATCTTACCATCAAAAGTGTTGCCCAAAATGTATTGGAATTTTTTGCCTTTGGAGTATTCTTTCAGATAATCCATAATGCTGTTCATTACTTTGCGCAGCATTACTGAGTTTTCTTCCTGCAATTGCATAGCGTAGGAATCTCTTAACTTATATAAATTTTGTTCATCCGCTGCAAGTTGTCGTTGCATTTCTTCGAGTTTTGAACGAACTTCAAGACCTCTTTGTGCTTTATATTGAAGATCCTGAACACCACTTTGCAAACTCTTTGTTTTTGTAGATAATTCAGCTTCGTATTGAGTGCCTTTTTTCTGAATTTCGGCAGTTAAGTCCTTAGTCATTTGATATTGAGCAACAACACTATCCAGATTTACGTAAGCAATTCCGCCTTCAATATTTGCAACAGCAGTTGAATCGTTAGATCCAGCTCTTTCATATCCGCATTTGCTCTTGAAGTGCAAAACGAAAAGAACGATTATCAATACCAGTAGGATAGCTTCAGCGATAAAGTGTAACTTTTTCATATGTAGTTAATTGTGGTAAATTTGGTTACTTAATTCAAAATTAATTTGACAGGCCG
>DATALJ010000236.1:0-20315 GCA_036261135.1 Bacteroidales bacterium | reverse complement strand
CCCTATCTATCTCGTATTAAGGGATTCGACCTTCGCCGGAATGACATCTTCGTAGGCTTCTGACCTAGCGTAGTAAAAGGACTACGCCTAGGACGAAGTATTTCAGTTTATAAACTCAACTCACAACCCTTGTTCCACCAGACCAGAAATAATTATTATGGGAATCGAAGTACCACTTTGAATTTCCATTAATGGATAGTCCGTTTTCTACCCAGCCAGCGTAATCGAGCATTGTACCTGCCAATACAGTATTGAATATGGGAGCTTTGGTATCAGCTGCGCCCTGGCGAATGTTCAGCTTAACGGTTGTAACAACCTTACCCGCATGATTCTCATGAATGTAGCCGTTCTGATAATTTCCTGTACATTTATCAAATTCTTCAATTACATCGTTCAGCAATTGCTCGTATGTACGCCTGCTATGCGCCAAACCACTTACCGGATCAGTCTTTCGTTGCGGATCAAGCATGAAATGACCGACAATAGAAGTCCTCACGTCAAGTTTAAAGGTAAAGCACAAATAGGCTAGCACCCAGATATATCTTCTATAAGCCTCATCGGCATTGATATTGGTTCCATAACAATACTCAACGCCAATAGCTGCATCGTTTGCATCACAACCATAGAGCTTATTATCGGCGGTCACGTTGTAACGGACATGCCATGCTTTCTCTGGCTGCTGTGTCAAGGCTGGAACACACTCCAATATTTCTTTGTCGTCAACAAATATATGGGCTGAAGCTGGTCCCCAGTTCGGAATGGCAGGATCGCCATTGCATGTACGCTCATAATAGTTTACATTGTTGCGGGCTGTAGATTGCGGATTACCCGTATCGTGTGCAACAATAAAATGAACGCCTTGAATAGGTATACATGGCCTTCTCCTCGAATTTGGAGTAAGGAACAATGGTATAATCGGATATTTCTTAGTAAAATCCATAGCTGTACATTTTAATATTAACCAAACGCAGGAGATTCAGCATCATGAGTCGCTTGTTCCAAATTTTGAGGAACTGGAGAAGCTGGTGTTACAGGCGCCGCAGCTCCTGTACTTTCCGAATTCTTCAATAACACATAGGTTCCAGAGCTTATACCCATAAGAATCAGCAAATCTTCAGAAAATTCGGGTATTCTCAATTGGTCTATCACTTTTACTATGAAGATTACGCCCAAAATCAGCGTCCATAATACCATTTGAAACCGGTGAATATTTACACTCGTCTCATCCGAAAGGATATCAAAGAAAAAGCCCTTGGACGCCTTGTACGTGGGAGGTTCCTTTCTGCTATATGTAACTATCTTAGCTCCGGCGGTAGTTCCAACACTAATGCCCAATAAACCCAGCGTAGAAAAGGTTATCTGCGGGAATTCCTCTGTAACTGCCCAAACATAAATAATAGAGAATGAAACAAGCAATGTCCAGAAGGCCAGTTGCGATTGAGACAGGCTGGACGGACTTCCATCGGCCCCGGCCCGGATGATATTGGTACGCTTTACTAAAAAAGCCATTGATACAACAATAAAAATCAGGAATACAATGGCAAAATAAACGATTTGACGGGATGTCAGTAACAAATAGAACTTTCCAACATCAGTTGCTAATGGTTTTTGTCCGCTTACAGCAACGGTAACATTGTTAATTTCGAGCTTCCCCCACAACCGGGTAAAATAAATGCGCATTTGCGAGAGTGTTGTGGAATTTCTGTCCAAATGAAAGACCAGTGTGTGTTTTGCACGGTTCACATCGGTTAAAGGTAAGTCTTTCCTTGGAAAATCGTTAATGCACAAAAGAATTGAAGAGTCGCTGCATGTTGGCGCTATGCTATCCGCCATTTTTAAGAGTAAATCAAGGTTATCGACCTTCACTTCGAGGTAATCGCCATAAACCGCGTAGTTCTTCGTTCTACCCGATGAAATTGAGCGTGCTGCAATCACCTTTGGGGCAATTGACTGTTTAACCTGCACCGCGGCTGAGTCTGCCATTCCGGAAACTTTTCGCTCCTGACCATTCACACTCAGAAAAATTGAAAAGAACAGGACTCCCGGTAAAATTTTTACAAGTAGTTGTTTCTGCATGTTGGACAATTTTACGATTAAACTAAAGAAGCTGGCCAACAATTATCCCAACGATAACGCCAGCGCCTCCCCATAAAAATTTAGATTTCAATTTCCCCAGTTTACCTGCCTTTTGGACGTCAGTCTTTAGCGAGGTAACATCGGTTTTCACACCTTTTAGTTCTTCGAGCGATTGGGCTAAGCCGGTTTTTAGACCATCAACCTTCCAATCTATCGAATCAGCATATTTTCCTGACACATGAATAATAGAATCGTTGAGTAGCTTAAGTCTGTTATATTCCATCGTTTGCTGTTCCGACCGTTTTTCGAGTACATCTATATAGTTGTCGTAAGTCCTAACGATTTCTGCATATGTGCGATTGTTGTTCTGGTACAACCTGAATTTTTGCCGGGTAAGCATAATTATCGAATCGCAGCGGACAATTATCGTGTCGCCCCGGTACACCTCCGAATTTCGCATGGAATTGCACTCAGAGAATACCTTCTTTTTGTTCTGCCCAGAGAGGTTAACAAAGTAAAAACAAGCAAATAACGCTAAAATAAGTAGTTTCATGGGGTTTAATTTATAGGGGCGAGATAGAATCATCAATATCCCGTATCTCTTTACCGGTAATATTCAATTTTTTATACAGCTCCGTCAATCTACGGTTAATACTGTCGCGTTTATTCCGGAAATCCTGGTCATTCAGGCGGCGTTCCAAGTCCAATACTTCGGCGCGGCTCTGTGCATCGTTGATAAAAAGACGCAACCGCTGTACGGACTGATGTAGCGAATCGGCAACCATCATCGACTTATTCAAATCGTTGATGGTTCCATCCAATTGTTTTTCAATCTTGTCTATTTTTCTTTTAATCTGCCGCGTTCCGAAAAAGAAGTCGTAACCCAGATCAATAACCAGAAATGCAATAACGATATACAATATTACCTTTAATTGTTTCTCCATAACTTAGAAGTTGGTAAGTGTTTAACCAAATTTATTAAAAATATACGTTGAAAACAATAGACATATATTTTTTCTTCTCCGGTAGTTATAAGTGGAAATCCATTTGCACCTACCAATCAAATACGTATTTTTGTATTCTGAATTAAAGAGATAAGGAATTGGAAAAAGCTAAAAAGCCCGTCATTCTTATAACAAACGACGATGGATACCGGGCAAAGGGAATTAAAGCCTTAATTGAAGCCTTACAGCCGTTCGGGCATCTGGTGGTAATATCTCCAAGCGAAGGACAATCGGGAATGGCTCATGCTATAACGGTTAAAGTCCCTTTACGCATGGAAAAGGTTGAAGAGAAAGAAGATCTGGAGTTTTACGTTTGTACCGGAACGCCGGTTGATTGCGTAAAACTGGCCAACAACCAATTGTTCAGAGAATCAAAACCCGACTTGTTGGTTTCAGGCATTAACCATGGCGCCAATTCATCATCGAGCGTTGTATACTCCGGAACCATGGCCGCTGCTATCGAGGGATGCCTCTACGAAATACCATCCATAGGCTTTTCGCTGTTGGACTTCTCCCGAAACGCCGATTTCTCTGCCACTATCGAATATATAAGAAAAATTTCGAAGAACGTACTGGAGCATGGCCTTAAACCAGGCGTTTGTCTGAATGTGAATATTCCCAAATTACCTGCCCAAGAAATAAAAGGCATTCGCGTATGCCGCCAAAATAAAGGCGTTTGGAAAGAAGAATTCGACAAACGCCTTGACCCTAGCAACCGTGAGTACTATTGGTTAACGGGCGAATTCTATAACCTGGAGCCTCACGCCGAAGATACCGACGAATGGGCACTACACCATGGTTATGTTTCAATTGTGCCGGTACAAGTAGATCTTACCGCTTACGAAACAATAAAACAGCTTAATACGTGGGATTGGAGTTTATAATCTCCACCAAACTCTTTAAAATCTAATTTAGCATAAGACATGGACAACAATACGGAGACCTCAAAACCCAAATCTGCAACGAATAACATATGGACGGGAACTGCAATTGGTTTAATTGTGCCGTTTGCAGTGGTGTTTGTTTTTTTCAAACTTAAGTTTCCTCAGCATACCATTGAGTATATAATTGATTATTCTCTTCAAATGCGGGCATTACCAAAGATTATAAGTCTTTGTGTTATTCCTAACCTGGGTATTTTCTTCCTTTTCATGAAAATAAATTATTTATTCTCAGCAAGAGGAATCATTCTTTCCACATTTATTATGACCCTGTTTGTTCTGGTACTTAAGATGTTCTTTTAAACCGTAGAACTTAAAAAATGAAATACTATATCATTGCAGGTGAAGCGTCGGGCGATTTACACGGAGCCAACCTTATAAAATCCTTAAAGAAAGAAGATCCCAATGCGGTTATTCGTTGCTGGGGCGGAGAACTGATGCAGAACGCCGGAGCAACACTTGTGAAACATTACCGAGAAACGGCTTACATGGGTTTATTTGAAGTAATGGCACACCTGCGCAAGATATCACAAAATTTTAAGTTCTGTTACGCTGATATCAGTGAATTCAAGCCCGATGTCATTATTCTTATCGACTATCCCGGCTTCAATTTGCGCGTTGCCAAATTCGCAAAGTCAAAAGGTATCAAGGTTTTCTACTACATCTCTCCCAAAGTCTGGATTTGGAACGAGAAACGGGTAAAAACCATCAAACAGGTGGTAGACAAAATGTTTGTCATTTTCCCGTTCGAGCCCGCTTTTTATGCCAAGCACAACTATAAGGTGGATTATGTTGGAAACCCCTTGTGCGATGCCATTGAAGAACGTAAAAAGAGCTTCCCGGCTAAGGATGTATTCTTTGGTAAGCACAACCTTTCGGACAAGCCCATTATAGCTTTACTACCAGGTAGCAGAAAGCAGGAAGTATCGCGATTGCTGCCGGTTATGGAAACGGTCGCGCACAACTTTCCCGATTACCAGTTTGTAATAGCAGGCACCCATGCTTTGCCCAACGATTTCTATTATAATTTCCTGAGCGACCGTAAAATTCCGCTTATATTCGACCAAACCTACGAGTTACTTTCGTTTTCGCAAGCTGCAGTGGTGGCTTCAGGAACAGCAACATTGGAAACTGCGCTGCTCCATGTTCCTCAGGTAGTTTGCTATAAGATAAACAAGGCTACATATACGCTTGGTAAGCCCTTCTTTCCCATAAAGTATTTTTCGCTGGTTAATATCATAATGGACGAAGATGTGGTGAAAGAACTGCTTCAGTTCAACCTGGAACGGGATATTACCGCCGAGCTAAACCGAATCCTGCACGAACCGGGCTATCGCGAAATGATGCTCGCCAAATACAAGGAACTGGAAGAAAAATGCGGAGGTACAGGGGCTTCAGGCCGTGCAGCTCAACTCATTGTAAAATACCTGAATAACGGATAAGTTGCACATGCGATCTGAGCTGACTATACTCCATCTTACCTCAAGACAAAATGCCCTTTTAACAATGCTTAGTGCTGTGTTTATATTTCTGAACACACATACATCCCTGTATGCGCAAAATGTGAGAATTAGCCTTTTTAATGAAGTCCCTTTAAAAACTGTTATTGTAAGTTCGCTGAAAGGTGCTTACACGGTGTGGGGCGATGGAGACAAGTTATTTCCCCTTAAAAGTACCGATGCCATTTATCTTTCGATGTACGATGGGCAAATACTCATGCGCAATGCTGAAAAGCCTATTGGCTATTTCGCTAAAGTTCACATAGAATGCGCTGATGAGAATGCCATCATTCGGATAAAACCCGTTGAACCTGCAAAAGATGGCCGACAATACAACAATAACCTTGATATTTCAATCGCTTTTAACAGATTGCTTCTGGTGAACGATGTAGATCCGGATAACTACGTTGCCGGAGTTGTTGATGCCGAGACAGGACCGAATGCAGAACCCGAATTGTATAAAGCACAATCGGTACTAGCCCGCACTTATCTGTATAAATCGATTACAAAGCATGAATCGGAAGGATTTCAATTGTGTGACGGTGAGCATTGTCAGGCTTATAAGGGCCGATCGAACCGTAACCCTTTTATTCGGGAAGCTACCAAAGCCACGTCGGGGCTTGTTGTTATCGATCAGGATTCGTCCTTCATTACCGCGGCATTCCACGCGAATTGCGGCGGAAACACCGAATCGGCAGAAAATGCATGGTTGAGTCCCAAGAGTTATCTCATTCCTGTAAAAGATCCATTTTGCCAGAACGCACCGGCAGCACGGTGGTCAGTTACTGTTCCTTTAAGCGAATGGAGAACCTATCTTAAAAGCCATGGCATCAAAAATGCCGTAAAAACAGCCTATATCAACTTCAATGTTGTACAAACGGAGAGACATCAGTATTACGTGTTAGGAAAAGACTCTGTTCCTTATAAACAAATACGTAGCGACTACAAGCTTCGCTCTAGCTTTTTCTCAGTATCTGCTACACAAAAAGAAGTAACGTTTAACGGCCGCGGATACGGACATGGCGTAGGTATGTGCCAGGAAGGTGCCATACAAATGGCCAAAATCGGATACAAATACAACGAAATTATCCAATTCTACTACAAAGGCGTGCAAATTGTAAATATTCGGAGCCTCAGTAATAGCCTATAACAAAATAAGTGTACATCCAACACGTTCTCATTATCAAATATTTTTTACTTTCGTAAAATGATATGGCTATTTTTAGTAATTTATACTTTCGAAAACTATTAAACATGAAAAGAAAAAATCTATTTATTATTTGTCTAGGAGTAATCTTGGGGCTTTCAGCAAATGCTCAGCAAGCTCCAATAAAGGCCGTGTTAAATGCCGACCAAACTGGCGACACGATAAGCCGGCACATATATGGTCAGTTCTCTGAACACTTGGGTCATTGTATCTATGGTGGAATCTGGGTTGGAGAAAATTCAACCATTCCCAATACAAGAGGTATCCGGAATGACGTAGTAGCTGCACTTAAACGAATCGATATTCCTAACCTTCGCTGGCCAGGCGGATGTTTTGCAGACGAATATCATTGGAAAGATGGTATTGGCCCTCGCAACCAACGTCCTAAAATGGTAAACACCAACTGGGGTGGCGTTGTAGAAGACAATAGCTTTGGAACACATGAGTTCATGGATCTTTGCGAACAGTTAGGAACAGAACCCTATATTTCAGGTAATCTTGGTAGCGGCACTGTAGAAGAAATGTCAAAATGGGTTGAATACATGACCTTTGATGGAGAAAGCCCAATGGCTAACCTTCGTAAACAAAACGGCCGCGAAAAACCATGGAAGGTTAAATTCTTTGGAATTGGTAACGAAAACTGGGGTTGCGGTGGAAACATGACTGCTCAGTTTTATGCTGACCAATATAAACGCTACGCAAGCTATACCAAGGATTACGGAGCCAATAAACTGGTTAAAATTGCCGGTGGCCCATCGGATCAAGACTATAACTGGATGGAAACCCTGATGAAAAGCATTAACTCTACTTTAATGCAGGGAGTTTCGTTGCATAATTACACCTTACCACGCGACTGGTCAGACAAAGGCTCATCTACCGTATTCGACGAAAAGGAATACTACACTACCATTCAGAAAACCTGGCGTATGAACGAATACATCACCCAGCATTCGAAGATTATGGACCGTTACGACCCACAAAAGAAAGTAGGTTTAATGGTTGACGAATGGGGAGCCTGGTATAATGTAGAACCCGGAACAAATCCCGGTTTCCTATTCCAGCAGAACACTGTACGCGACGCGCTTATTGCAGCTATCAACCTTAATATTTTCAACAACCACGCCGACCGCGTAAAGATGGCCAATATCGCACAAATAATAAACGTGTTGCAATCGCTCATCTTCACAAAAGACGACAAGATGGTACTTACACCTACATTCTATGTATTCGAAATGTATAAAGTACATCACGATGCAGCATTACTGCCGCTCAAGATCGAATCTCCTACATTCGAAGCCAATGGTTACAAGAATCCTATTGTAAGTGCATCTGCTTCGCGCGACAAAAAAGGACTTACGCACATAACATTGTCGAATTCCGATCTGAAACAAGCTGTTGATCTGAATATTGATTTGAGAGGTGCTAAATTTGCTTCAGTTAACGGAGTTATTCTCACTGCCAACGAAATAAACGCAGTAAATACTTTCGAAAAACCTGATGTTGTAAAGACCACCGAATTCAAGGGAGCTAAGCTTTCTGGAAACACACTATCAGTGAAACTGCCGGCTAAATCGGTTGTAATGATTGAACTGAAATAATATGTTCGTGATAAAATAAAAAAGGAGGCCTTAAGCCTCCTTTTTTATTTATATAGTTATACCTATCTGTTTCTTATGTTATAGCTCCTGTAACCTATAGTTAACCGGCATCTGATATTGAACTGCTACAACTTTCCCTTTTTTTATTGCGGGTTTCCAAAGTGGCGACATATTCAAAACCCTCAATGTTTCAGCAGCTAGCGAGGCATCAATTTCGCGAAGGATTTTAATGTTGGTTAGTTTTCCATTTTTATCGATAACAAACGATACATATTGCGTACCTTGAATCCGATTGTCTACCGCAACCTGAGGATATTTGATGTTTTCGTTTACCCATTTCAGAAACAGGTCGGGGCCGCCTTTCATAAATTCAGCCTGAATATCGACTTCGAATTCCTGCGAGGGTGTATCATCAATTTCTTCCTTTGGAGCTACGTATCCGGCACCTGGTTCAAAAGTAGGGATCGAATAATTACCCGGATCTACAAATACAGGTTCCATACCATCCGGCACTTCCAGGTCTGTTATATGAATAACTTCGTTGGGGATTCGGGCTGGCACTTTTTTCTCCATATCAGGGATGGTTACCGGAGGGAATAATTCTATTGGCGTATCGGTTCCTCTGGTTTCCCAACCATCAATTTCCGACTTATATTCAGTTCCCCACTCAAAAGCAGCTAAAACGGCACCTAATGCTACTAAGAGT
The DNA here is from genome assembly GCA_036261135.1 of Bacteroidales bacterium. GTDB lineage: Bacteria > Bacteroidota > Bacteroidia > Bacteroidales > JAAUTT01 > JAAUTT01. The sequence continues at coordinate 11,284 of DATALJ010000236.1, read as the reverse complement.
CCTATCTCGAAAAATAGTACACGCTTTTTGTCGAGATTCGCTTTGTTGGTTTTCTTCAGTTTCATAACACAAGTTTTTAAGTGTGAATAAAGGTGTAGTGTAATTAATTTGAAGTACCGGTACTTTTGAGAATGAGCGCTTTACTTTTGAAAAGACAAAAATGGTGCCAAATAGCTTTTAAGTTTTGTTTAAGGAATACGTTGTACAACATTAATATTTTTTAACTTTTCTTAAACAATATTTAGAAAAAAGGTACACAATTTGCTTTAGATTTGAATTTTACATTCATTTACCTCTAACCCCCAATTCATGAAGACACAACTACTCATCGTTACGCTCTTGGTTATTGGCAACATTGTAACAGGCCAGGGAATAAAAGGAATTATTAAGGATACAAAGAAACAGCCTGTTCCGTTTGCAACCATTTATATCGAAGACCTTCAGACGGGAACTACGGCTAACCAGAATGGCGAATACGAAATAAAAGCACAGCCCGGGAAATACAAAATTATATTCCGTGCCTTAGGCTTCAAATCGCAAAAGCAGGAAGTTGAAGTTGCCAGCGATATGAAACAATTTGATGTTACGTTGGAAACAGAGGTATATCAAATGAAAGAAGTGGTAATATCCAACAAATCAGAAGATCCTGCTTATGGTGTTATGCGAAAAGCTATAGCGTACGCGCCGTTCCATTTGCGGGAGGTGGACAAATTCAAATCATCGGTGTACCTCAGAGGCACAGTATATGTAGACAAAATTCCGAAACTGATCTCGAAATTCGCCAGCGTAAGCGATGGCAAAAACGAGTATAAAATAAAAACCGGCGATGTGTATGTTGAAGAATCGGTGATTGATATGGAATTCACTGCACCGCGGTTCTTTAAACAAAAGGTAACCTCACTACGATCAACATTTCCGGGTGAAAGCAACAACCCAATCAATCCGGTAATGACTATTATAGCGAGTTTTTACCAATCCGAAATATTAGATATGATATCTCCTCTTTCTCCTCAAGCTTTTCAGCATTACAAATTCAAATACCTTGGCTTTTTTCAGGATGGAGAACATACGGTAGACAAGATTCAGGTTATTCCACGCCGCAAATCGCAGGAATTATTTGATGGATATATCTATATTGTGGAAGGCCGGTGGTGTATCCATTCTGTAGACCTTAACAATACTCAATACTGGGGCACCATGAATCTTAAAGAAATCTACAGCATTGTGGATAATAAAGCCTGGATGCCGGTGAGCTACAATTTTACAATTAATGCAAAGATCATGGGCATGCGGGGACGCTACAAATACAACTCATCTGTTAAATACACGGATGTAAAACTCAACGAGAAACTGGTTGCCCAATTTCGAAAAAATGGGAATGCCGCCGATATGGATGCTAAAAAGAAAACCGATCTGGCCAAAACACAAGCCATATTGGCTAAAGAGCGAATTACCAATAGAGAAATGAAGAAAGCATCGCAGAAAATTGAGCAGTTGAGTTATAATGAAAAACTAGACACCATAACTCCTGCCGGATACAAAGAACTCACCAAACGAGAAACCGACACATTAGCCCGAAAACGCGATACATCCTATTGGGCAGAGTTCAGGCCTGTGCCACTTACAGCAGAAGAAATCAAGAGCTTTGATGAAGGTCCGCAGTCGGTGCTGCAAAAAGTAAAGAAAGATTCCATTTATCAAAGCAAAGACACAACCGGTAAGCCTCGAAAAGAGAACAGGCTCTGGTTTATAATGGGAAAAACCTTCAAATCGGAGGATAAGAAATCATGGTTTCGTTATGGAGGTCTCATACAACCGGAACAACTTGCGTTTAACACGGTTGATGGGTTCAGATATGGCTTATCCTCAAATCTTTCTCTCAGGCTCGATTCCGCAGGGCGCTTAAACATTACACCCTGGGTTGGATATGCTTTCAACCGCAAAGCCTTAATGTGGGCTGTAAACACACAACTAATCTACCTCCCTCAGCAAAAAGGAATACTGGAGCTAAACATAGGCGAGCAAAGCCGCGATTTCAGCCAATCCGATGGTATGCCGGGTTTTATGAATTCTGTTTACTCGCTATTTCTGCGAAAGAACTATCAGAAACTTTATAATACACGATACATTGAACTGAAGCATAACATCAGACTGCATAAAGCCTTTCAACTCAGCTCCAATATCATGTATGAACGGATTAACGAACTGGACAATCATTCGGATTACTCCTTTTTCTATAGGAATTCAAGAGAATATACACCCAACATTCCTGTTAACCTGAATTATCAATCGTTAAACGGCTCGTACTTTAGGAATTTTGTAGTATCCAATACGCTCTCGTTTACCCCACAACGTAAACCCAGATATGACATAAGTAAAAATTACCGCCGCACCTCTCCCTCTATTTCCCTGGGCTATGATATTGGGTTAAACGGCATACTGAACAGCGATAGTAAATTCCAGAAAATATCGATGGGAATAAACCAGCACTTATGGTTTACACGCGACAGAGAAATTGAATACAAGCTAAAAGGAAGCTATTGGCTTAATTCCGATAAGGTATACTTTTCGTCCTTCAGCCACGTAAAAAGCTACGATCTGCCTGTGTCATTTTCCCAATTTGGAGGCACGTTCCAGCACCTGCCTTTCTATGTTCCCAACACGAATGAATGGCTCTTTGAAGGATATTTCAATTACAGTACAAAGCTTTTGGTGCTGAAACGCCTGCCATTAATAAGTAATAAAATATGGACAGAGAATATTTACCTGAATTACATGCATTCGCCAGCATTCAAACACCACATGGAGCTCGGTTACGGCCTTGGACAAATTTGGGCTGTTGGAGAAATAGGCGTATTCTCTGCTTTCGATAACTGGAAATATTCGGCAACCGGATTGAAGATAAGTATAGGATTTAATTGATAAATCCTATTAATGGAGCTGTATTAAGTAAGTTTGTCATTTCAGGCGAAGGATGGATTGCCGTTTTTAATTTGTGCGAACGGGTTGCAGCCTTCACCGGAATGAAATCTTCCCCGGGGTATCTTTTATTCTCATTTTCTGGTGCCTACGCCTTAAATCTTCGCGAAGTCTTTAAACTATTTAAAAAAATTATATTTACTTTTACCTCTAACTCATAATGAGTGATACAAAAACATTCTTACGATAGCCTTATCTACAATAAGTTAACCTAATATTACTATTTTCATGAAGAATGAATTTAGCAGAGACATAACAACGATGATAAAAGGACTATTAGCTATTGGAATAGTTCTACATCATTTGTCTCAAAGAACAAATACAATAGGGATAATCGATTTTTTTGAAAGACTTGGAGCTCCTATTGTGTCAATCTTCTTTTTTATTTCAGGCTACGGATTGTTAAACTCAATGCTTGCTAATAGAGAAAAGTATCTTAATTCCTTTTTGAAGAAAAGATTACTTTCAGTGTTAATTCCATTTTTTTTGGCTGTACTTGTATATCAAATAATTTCATATCTGGACACTCGAGATTTCCAAATCAATACAGTTTTCAATGACCTGTTTAGTGGATTAACCGACAAACTGCTTCCCTTTTCCTGGTATGTATTTGAAATTATATTCTTCTATATAATGTTCTACATCATATTCGCTTTTGGCAAAAGAGAGTTACTTGAGGACATTATGCTGTCCGTTTTATTTACCATTTCAACCATCTATTTTCTGAAAATCATAAATTTCGGAAGTTGGTGGTACTCCACTTGTCTGGCTTTTCCTCTGGGTTTATTATGGAAGAATTATGAAAGATCAATTAATAGCGCGATTTCCCAAAATTTCAGATTAATAATTGTTAGCCTTCTGTCTATTCTGCTTTTAATTCCAATGTTGGGAATGAATCATTTTGGATCGATGCTATTGTACCCGATGTTTATTTACATTTTTATCTCTTACATCTATTTCCCTGAGAATAAATTGTTCCTTTTTTTGGGAAAGATTTCGTACGAAATATACTTAGTACAAGGCATTGCTATCTTATTTTTACGAGGGAAACACATCTATATAGAAAATAACTATGCGTATATTATAATTACAATAATCGCAACTATAGCACTCGCATTGATTTTAAATAGGATAGGATTGATATTGAAAAAAGTGATAGCTAAGAATTAGTTCGAAGATTCTACTAACTGTATTAAAATCAGATATAAAGCTTAAGTAAAGCAAGTACGCCGCACCCAAAAACAATGATTCCAAGAATGCGGTTCAGCCACCAGATATTTTTTAAGCGAATACGGTTCCGAAAGCGATCTACCAACACGCTTAACGAGAACCACCAAAGCATAGCACCTGAAAATACGCCACCAATAAGAAATAATGCAGAAATATAACGATTGGGCCCGTCGAGCAAATTGAAGCCAGCAAATAGCGCAATAAAAATGAATACAACCAAAGGATTTGAAAGGGTAATAAAGAATACCGACACGAACTCCTCAAAAAGATTGGTTTTCTTAGTCCGATTGTTGCGAAACTCCACAGCCGGATTGGTATAAAATAATTTAATAGCAATAATTAAAATGATAGCCGCACCGACAAGCTGAATCCAATAGCGCTCCTGCTCTATAAAGTTGATTACATATCCAACACCAAGCCCGGCAATAATTGCGTACAATGTATCAGCCGAAGCAGCGCCAATTCCTGTTACAACACCCGAACGGATGCCACGGTTTATGGTACGCTTTATACACATTGCACCTACTGGTCCAGGTGGTATGGATACCAGTAAGCCCATGAAAATCCCTTTTAAAAGTAACCCAAATATCATTTTCTTAAAAAAGTCTTCAAAGATAACAATTCAAATATAAAAACTTCACTACTTCCAAAGGGTAATCCGCTATTTTAATGATCGCTTAATTGAAGGTTAAAACACGGTAATCCTTGTAAACATATAATCGTCTATATTTGCACTTTGATACAACTCAAATCTGATGCCAAGAAAAATATGGTTTTTTTCGATGTTAAGCGGATTACTGCTAGGCCTGCCCTGGTATCCTGTATGGCCTGGCTTATTTCTCGGCTTCGCTCTGCTACCTCTGCTCTATGTTGAAGATTATCTGCTTCAGCGTAAGCAGCATTTCCCAATGCATACCGCCTTTCTTCATTTTACGCTTACGTTCTTTGTTTGGCAGTTCCTGTCGTTTTGGTGGATCAGCAATGTTACCATTATAGGAGCCTTATTCCTGATCACATTGAATAGCTTTTGTTATGCAGGCTTCTTCGCGCTTTCGCATTATATTGGCCGACAGCAAGGCAGATCATTCGGAAGGTTAAGCCTGCTTGTATTTTGGATAACCTTCGAATTCATCAGTCTGCGCATCGACTTTGGTGTGCCCTGGCTCATCCTCGGAAATGGATTGTTCAAACATACCCAACTCATCCAATGGTACGAATACACTGGCGTTCTGGGAGGCAGCCTGTGGATTTTGGGAGTCAACTTCCTTGTGGCAGACATGGTGCTTCAATTTCGCAAGATTCATCCGCGGATATATGTTTTTAAGGCAGCATTCACGTTAGCATTGCTCATTTCCCCTGTAATGTGCTCATTAAACCTTTATAAGAAAGCGGTTCCCGAGGGAAAGCATATAAACGTGGCGCTCATTCAACCCAATATCGATCCTTTTACGGAAAAATTTGAGAAAATATCGCAGGAAGAACAATTAGCTATTATCCTGGGCCTTGCCGATTCAGTATCGCATTGTCCAATCGATCTGTATGTTGCCCCCGAAACGGCTATTGACAATCAAATATGGGAGGATAACCTTCGCAATAATTACAGCATCTTCGCGATTGACGAATTTGTTCATAATAATCCTCATACTGCCTTCATAATCGGCGCCATAACATACAAGGAATTGCCTGAAAGCGGGAAACTACCTGCCACTGCAAGATTCAATGCACAGGATAGTTTATATTACGAGGCATTCAATTCGGCCTTATATGTAGATACAAGCACGCATATCCCTATATATCATAAATCGAAACTGGTATTGGGTATTGAAAAAGCCCCACTTATAGGCCTTTTTAAATTCTTAAAGAAATTTACCATTCAATTGGGAGGACCCGAAGGGAGTTTCGGACAGCAAGCTACGCCAACATTACTCGGCGACTCAACAAAAGGGATACAAACAGCATCTGTCATATGCTATGAGTCGGTTTTTGGCGCCCATGTCAACCAGTTCATTAACAAAGGCGCGAATATTATTGTGATATTAACCAACGATGGCTGGTGGGGCGGTACTCCCGCATATTCACAACATTTCGATTATGCGCGTATCAGGGCAATTGAAACTAGGCGATGGGTTGTTCGTTCTGCCAATACAGGTATTTCAGGTATAATTGACAGCCGGGGTAACGTTGTAAGTAGAACACAATGGTGGCAACGTACTGTACTATCAGGCAAAGTTGCATTAAATGATATACAAACATTCTACGTAAAGCATGGCGACTACATTGGAAGGGTTGCTGCGTTCCTTTCTGTTTGTATTCTTATGATTCTGGTGAGTATGAGGATAAGAAAAGGGAAAGTATAGCTCAGATATAGAAGTGGTATACTCGGGAACTACGTTAAGCGAAGAAAAGTCATTCTCTATAGAACTGTCATTCCGGCGAAGGCCGGAATCCGTATACTACGAAGCTATTAGAAACTATGATAAACGATTCTCCGTCTCTGTAATATAGGGATTCCGGCCTTCGCCGGAATGACAAGAGGAGATGGACTGAGGTACTTAGTTTGGCAGAGGTTTCAACCTCCGCCAAATATATCTTAAAAGGCTCAGGCCTGTATTTTCATAAATTATTTTCTATTCGCAAAGTCCCTTTTCCCCTTTTCGAGAAACTGCAGGAAGGTTTCTACATCAGTAAGTCCAACGGGTTTGCCTAGTGTATCGCCACTGGTATGAAGAATAGCGTACAGCGGCTGGGTATTGGTGCCAAAGCGTGCAATTTCAAAATCGAGGTTTTTAGCGCCCATTGTTTTAAGCATTTTACCATCGCTTGCCGAGGCCACCCATTCGCTTTGAAGTAACTCTGTGCGATCGTCGGTATAGAGTGCGATAATTACAAAGTCGTTCCTAAGTTTCTCGAGCACCCGCGGATCATTCCAAACAGTAGCCTCCATTTTCTTGCAGTTGGCACATGTATGCCCTTTAATATCAAGGAATACCGGTTTATTCTTTTCTTTGGCGCAGGCCAATCCTTCGTTATAATCGAAATAGCCTTTCAGACCATAGGGTAAATGAAGGAAATCTGCGTATTTGGGAGTGCCGCACAACGCATTTTGATCGTTTGACAGTGTGTTTGAAGAAGATGTAAACACCGATCCTTCGGATTGAGGAGGCAGCAACGAAGAAATTCCACTAAGCGGCGCTCCAAATAAGCCTGGAACAAGGTATACCGAAAACGAAAAAGCGGCAATGACAAGTATTAAACGGAATACGCTAACATGGCCCGCTTCAGAATCGTGGGCAAACTTTAGCTTGCCCAGCAAGTACAATCCAAGCAAAGCAAAAATTACAATCCAGATAGAAAGATAAACTTCCCTGGTTAGTATTCCCCAATGATGCGTTGTATCAATGTTAGACAAGAATTTTAAACTAAAAGCCAGCAAAATAAAGGCAAATACAACTTTTACGGCATTCAGCCACGATCCTGATTTCACCATCTTCTTCATTAAAGTCGGCGAGAAAGCAAATATTACAAACGGAATGGCGAATGCCACCGAAAATGCGAACATACCTATAATGGGCTCTATAGTTGCGCCTTGTGTTGCCTTAATCAGTATTGAACCTACAAACGGTCCGGTACATGAAAAAGAAACGATAACCAGCGTTAATGCCATGAAGAAAGCGCCCATAACGCCGCCCTTCTCGGCTTTTTGATCTACCTTATTAGCCAGCGATCCGGGTAAAACAATCTCGAACATTCCAAAGAATGACGCGGCAAATACGAGGAATAGCAATGCAAAAATAAGATTGGGGATCCAATGCGAACTGATAACCGACGTAAGGTTAGCCCCCGACTGCGTGATGGCAACGATTACACCAATCATTGTATAGATAAACACAATAGATAAGCCAAATACAATTCCATTCATAATACCAGAACTACGCTTGTCTTCGCCTTGCATAAAGAAGCTCACGGTCATCGGGATCATCGGATACACGCAAGGCGTAAAAATGCTGGCCAGGCCGGTACCAAAGGCAACAATAATAAAAATCCACAACGAAGAATCAGCCCCAGCGTCAGAAGTTGAGTCGGCTTGTACCTCCTTGTTTACGGATGATGCAGTATCCTGCATATTCGTTTCTTCAGCTTTTATCGAAGCTTCTGTATTTTGTGCGGTGGTATCTTTAATTTCAGTTTTGGTTTCTTCAATTTGCTTTGTTTCTGCCGCAGCAAGATTTGTTTCGGAAACTTTAAATTCGAAATCGATTTGTTTTGGAGGTAAGCAGCGGCTGTCGTCACAGCTCATAAACTCAATGGTTCCTTTAATTGAGAATGGTGGCGGTGTATTGGCCTTTATGGTTTGCGTAAACCGCGCTTCACGGCTGAACATCTTAACATTCATATCGAAGGAGGAATCATACTTCACTTCTCCCTTTGTTTTCTCCTGAACTTTACCTACCAACGCATAATTTGGCGTTGAAGTAAACGTAAAAGACGTAGCAATGGGGCCACCTTCAGGAATATCCTGGCTGTACAGGTGCCATTTATTCTCTATTTTGGCCGTAAATACCAACGAATATGTACCATCCTTCAATGGCTGAACAGAATACGTCCACTTAACGGGGTCGAGTACCTGACCATCCACTTTAAAAAAGGCAAAAGCTACAACGATTAAAACTATTAATTGCTTCATTTTATGCAAATTAAAAATGTTAAACAATATATTAACATAATTACATATTCAACTTTATACAAGTTTCAATTGTTCAAAGTAAAACAAAATATTTTTAATTTTAAGACAATTTAGTTTATAAAACCGGAAAATCATTCGAATTAAGTAATTTTAACAATTCGGCCACAGTAAATCGGTATAAACTACTTTCATTTGCAAAAAACGATTTATATATTGCAACATAATGTTTTGGATAAAACGGAGTGAGTTGGACATGACGAAGGGTAAGAAGTATCTACATAATACATTCCTATTAGTTGCTATTTTACAGGGGTTTGGGATTGTTGCCAAGGCGCAGAAACTGGATGAATTTAAGAAGCAGTATCCTGGAGAATCGCGTATTTTGCTCAATCAAAAATATAACCTGAATATCGATTTAGTGCAGGACAGTCTGGTTGTGCAATTGCAAAAGACCGAAGAAGGATTGTGTTTGGATAACAACGCCATTTTGCACTCCGGAGAATCAGTAACCTACTCTGGCTTTACCCCAATCTATGCACTATCGGCAAAAACAATGCTTCCGGTGAAGTCGAAGTTCAAAGCGCTTCCCGTAGCTCAATTTGACACTTCCGATTACCGCGAACCCGGCATTTTCGATAACGATGTAAAGAAAATAACCTTCAAATACCCGAAATTAGGGGAAGGCGCCAAAACCATTCTGGACTATACTTACCAGGTCCTCGAACCAAAGTTTCTCACTCCTTTTTACTTTCAGGATTTTGTACCGGTACAAGCATCGGAAGTTTCGGTAACATTTCCTTCGAATGTAGAAGTGGGTTATAAATTTTTCAATAGTGATGGTTTGGATATCAAATTTACACAGGAACAGAAGAAGGGCAAAACAACCTACCGCTGGAAAGCCCTGAATATTCCTAAGCTCCAGTTCGAAGATGGTGCTCCGGAGCCCGCTTATTTTGCCGCACACATGTTTGTTTATATTAAAAGCTATACGGTAAACGACAAAAAGGTAAATGTACTCTCCAATACCGCTGACTTGTTTAACTGGTATCTTAGCTTTGTGGATAGGCTAAATAAGGATGATGCACCACAACTTAAGTTGATGGTCGACTCCATCACGCATAACTCTAAAAATGAACTGGATAAGGTTAAACATATCTTATTCTGGGTACAGGACCACATCAAATATATAGCATTTGAAGCTGGCCGCGAAGGCTTTGAACCGCGTAATGCAAGTCTGGTATATACCCGGCGTTTCGGCGATTGTAAGGACATGGCCAGCATCATCACGCGCATGCTTGAACTGGCCGGCGTAAAAGGATATATTACATGGATTGGTACACGCCATATTCCCTATTCATACGAAGAGTTACCCTTGCCTGCAGCGGATAATCACATGATCGCTACTTATAAAAGTGGCGATAAAACTTATTTTCTCGATGCCACCACCGGTCCGCACCCGTTCGGATTTCCTTCGCACATGATTCAGGGTAAGGAAGCTATGCTAAAAGTAAGCGATACCCAGTTCGAAATTATTAAAGTACCCGAAGTTGAAGCAGAGAGAAACCTCCAGGCCGACACGCTCTTTATAAAGCTCGACGGTAAAAAGATTGTGGGTAGAGGCATTTCTTACTTCCGCGGATATTCGAGGTTCGAAATGTATAACCTCATCTCGCAGAAGGATAAAACCAAGCAAACAACCATTCTGAAAAACTACTTTCAGAAAGGAAATAACAAATTTCTCATCGACAATTTCACCATTTCGAACCTGGACGACAGGGACAAGGATCTGATAATCTCGTATACCTTTAATCTGGCCGATTACGCTCAGGTTTTGGGCGACGAAATATTCATAAACCTCAACATGGAAAAGGTTAATGTAGACGATCCGATAAAAGATACGCGGAAAATCCCCATTGAGAACAATTTTAAAAGAATCCTGCTAAACCATGTTGTCCTTGAAATTCCCAAAGGATTTAAAGTTTCTTATCTTCCGGAGAAATCGTCGTACGAAAACTCGCTTTTCAACTTTACAATCGATTATAACGCTTTGCCGGAAAAAATTTCCGTTACCCATAAGCTAACCATCAATTACCTGATGCTTCAACCCCAATACTTCGCGCAATTAAACGAAATGAATGAAAAGTTGAAAGAAGCTTATAAAGAATCGGTTAACCTCAGCGAAAATTAAATTGAATGAACAGAAAATGTAATTTATTCCATATGAACCGTATCCTATTTTTATTTTCAACACTTCTTATTTCGGCATTTACAACCCTTTATCTTCGCCTACCTTAACATCACTTTCTTTTAGCTCTTTAATTGCTCCTTGCGAAGTAATTACGCGGGCTTTGGTAACGAGCATGCGTGTATCGTCCGAAAATGGAAGAAAAA
>DATALJ010000245.1:0-2917 GCA_036261135.1 Bacteroidales bacterium | reverse complement strand
CAGAAGGTAAATACATAGGATTATGTTCATGATTTTACAGACAAGATAGCCTGATTTATGCCTGGCGGCGGCAAACTGCGGTTCGGCAGCATGTTATGTTAGTGTGAATAGAAAGGAGGCAATATATGACATTAGAGGAGCTTAGAAGATTTATCGGGCAGACCGTTACTGTATTTACTACCAGCGGAGGAGCTTCCGGCTGCGGTTTCACCGGAGTATTACTAAGGGTTAATTCCAGTTTTATTACCTTAGTCAACCGGATCGGCACACCGCCGGGCAATCCGCTCAGTGAAGTAATTTGCCCAGACAGAAGAAACGGCAATGACAGGGATATGGGAGAAATGCCGGTATTTACGGTAGGGTCCGTACTTGATATTCCCATTGACAGAATCGCTGCTTTCGTTCATAACGCAATTTAACAATTATTTTAAATAGAGGAGGAATTCAGATGTCAATGTGCGGGAGGGGTTCCGGCAGCGGTAGCAGGGACCCGAATATCGGCTTTTTAAGGCAACTTAATCGTTTTGTCGGAGAAACCGTAACCATTTTTACAACCAGCGGCGGGGCTTCCGGCTGCGGATTTACCGGAGTCATTCTGTCCGTCAACACAGCTTTTGTACGGCTTGTAACGGAATTCGGCGATCCTCCGGGAAATCCGCTGGCAGAGAATATCTGCGGTGATATGGATAACGGTATGGATCTTGGTAACGGAAGAGGCGGCATCGGTATTGCCGGTATCAGAGATAACGGGCGCAGGCATTCCCGTGAAGTCGGTTCTGTTGTTGATATACCGGTAGACAGGATTGCAGCGTTCAACCATAATGCAATCTAGTAATATTGGTGAGGGGCTGTTGCAATTAGATAATTACGATATAAGGGACTAAGCATAGTCCCCTCACACACAGGTTGGAAGACACATTATTGATTTTGTAAGCCATATTCGTACATAAATGTTCGTATATGTCATACAAAATCAACATCATGTCTTGGTACTGTATAAGTGTAGATATAAGACTTAGAAATAAGTTTTATATTTGCACTTATTTTTTTATAATAGGGTGGTAAATGGTCTGGCGTACATGTCTTTGGATCAGAAATGCATCCGTTTTGGAAACAGTCAGCCATCACCTTATTATGAGCATTCGATTAAGCAGGTTGAAACCCTAGGGGCTTTCGCGTAATGAACCAAGATGAATGGTAATAAGTGAGGATGGAACCATTACAGAAAGGAAATATAAGCAAATGATAAGTGTTGGAATTGATGTATCAAAAGGGAAAAGTACAGTATGTATTATGAAGCCATATGGTGAAATAATCCGTTCGCCATATGATGTAGCTCATACGAATAAGGAGCTTCAGGAACTTGCTGTATTACTTCTCCATTTAGATGAAGAAGTCAAAGTAGTTATGGAAGTAACAGGTACATATCATCTTCCGGTTCTTATGTATTTAAAAGAGAAAGGTATCTTTGTCAGTGTTGTAAACCCACTTATTATGAAAAAGTTTGTTGACAGCTGCACCATGCGTAAAGGAAAAACTGATAGGATTGACTCTCGAAGGATTGCATCCTATGGTCTTGATAACTGGTACCACTTGGTGGAATTTGATGCAGGGAAGAAAAGATATCAGGAACTTAAACTGCTATGCCGGCAGTATTCCCATTACATGCGGATGCGAGTTGAGAGTGTTTTATCCCTAACTAGCGTACTTGATTCTACTATGCCTGGTATTAAAAAGCTATTGTCAGGTTGGAATTATGAAACAGAAAAGGATAAACTGTCCGATTTCGTAGAGGAATTCTGGCATTATGATTTAATTACAGAAAAATCTGAAAAGCAGTTTACGGAGAGGTACATGAAATGGGCAAAAAAGAAAGGATACCGAAATAACCAAGCTAAGGCCTCAGAAATCTTCGCCATGGCAAAAAACGGTATCCCCACAGTCTCTTCCCAATCCTCAGCTACAAAACTTCTGGTTCAGGAAGCGGTTCATGTACTTAGAGAAGTAGACAAGACCCTATCTACTATTTTAGCACATATGCAGGAAATAGCAATGAATTTGAAGGAATATCCAGTTGTGAGAGCGATGAGTGGGGTTGGCGATAGATTAGCTCCGAGGCTTATTGGTGAAATTGGTGATATCACCCGTTTCAGAAATGGCAGTTCATTGGTTGCTTTTGCTGGGATAGATGCACCACCTTTCCAATCAGGCCAGTTCTTTGGTACGAAAAGACGAATTTCGAAACGAGGTGCTCCAGAACTCAGAAAAGCTGGATACGAGGTAATGACGTGCTTAAAAACCATTAAACCGGTTGAAGATGCAGTGTATTGTTATATAGTAAAAAAAGAAAATGAAGGTAAGCCAAAAAAGGTTGCAAAGATTGCAGGCCTAAATAAATTTTTAAGGATTTATTATGCACGCGTAAAAGAAGTTTACAGGTAATAATCAAAAAAATTCAGGCTGGACATATAGCCCAGCCTATTTGCTATGCACAAATATTTTTCCGAATTTTTTAAAAATACTCTTGACTTTCATTAGCAGGTTTCCAAACAGTGCATTATGGGGATTAGTCCCTTATATCATTTTCAGCTATTTTGCAACAGCCCCTTCGTCAAAAAGGAAAACATCTGTCAGCACCCGCCCTCCCCGGTAATCAGTCTCCCGTATCGGCGCACAATCCGCCTTACTGTTTCAATATACCCACCTTGGGGAGTTTATTAAGTATATCTACAGCTCCTTTATGGCAAATTGCAAATTCATTACTTAAGTCCTTGCCGGCATACTGACCGAAATGGGTTCCCCCTGCCCACTGAATGATCTGCGTCATATCATATACGGTTCCATTTACCGCCACAAAGGCAGGCCTTCCCTCGCTCCCGTTGCTCTGTGCAAGCTCTTCTTGTGTGATCTCGCGGTT
>DATALJ010000241.1:0-10425 GCA_036261135.1 Bacteroidales bacterium | reverse complement strand
AACCGTATCGTTTTAACCGTGTTAGTTGATAAAAACACTTTGCTCACCTGCCAACGCAACCCCTTCTTTATTAAAAGCGCACGAATCATTTTTATACCGCCGACCGTAGCGCCCGAAGCTCCACCAATAAACATGGCAGTTGTAACAATAAATGCCACCGAAACCCAATCCCAGTGGTGAATATTGGATGTTTGCCAACCGGTTGTAGAGAGTGCGCTTTTAATAAAGAAGGGGTTGCGTTGGCAGGTGAGCAAAGTGTTTTTATCAACTAACACGGTTAAAACGATACGGTTCAATGGTAAAATATTACATCCTGAAGTCATGAATGAGGAGTTCTCCAAAGCTGCTGCAATGGCTATCATGTTTGTTCTGTTAACATTTGTGTCGTCGCTTTTAACTATGTATTTTACGGATAATACCTTTTCGTATTCTGATGCGTTGTTTGAAGCAGCATCGGCCCAGGGAACAGTTGGCTTATCATCGGGAATAACAGACCCGTCTATGTCGCCCGTACTGGAGTCGGTTTATATTTTCCAAATGTGGACGGGCAGGCTCGAAATTATTCCTGTTTTTGCGCTGATACGTGCTGTTTTCATGGGCACAAAACCAAGGAATATTTAACTTTGTTTTAAATTCCAGCTATGTTATTTTTAGAAAACATACGCAAGTTGTACAAGAAACTTTTAGATGCCAGGATAAGCCGGTATATTCTCGTAATTTTGGTTATTGGTGTTACGGTATTGTGCTGTATTCCTTTGTCGCATACCCAGGGGTATCATGTTATCTCGTTCATACTTCTTTTTGTTGTATCGCTGCTTGCCATTTTTCTGAGTACGGGGCCTGTATTACTTGCTTCGTCGCTAAGTGCGCTGGTTTGGAATTTCTTTTTTATTCCTCCGCATTATACATTTCATATCGATAAGCCCGAAGACATCCTCATGTTTTGCATGTTTTTCAGTATAGCATTGCTCAATGGCGTACTAACAACAAGGGTACGCCGCCAGGAAAAACTTGCAAGGGAGAGAGAAGAGCGAACAAAAGCGCTTTTCATTTTAACAAAGGAACTTTCTAAAAGCCCCGATATTGAAAAGGTGCTTACTGTATCGGAGGAGGAAATTGTGAAAAACTTTAACCTGAAACCCGTTTTTGTTTTACAGAATGGCAGCAATGTGTTGTTTACTGACGAGCACAAGCATGGTACAACCGTATTCAACGCTCAGGAAGAAGAAGCCGCGCAATGGGCATTTGAACACGTAAAAACCGCCGGAAGGTTCACCAATAACTATCCCTCAATGCACTACACATTTTACCCTCTTAAGGGTTCCAGAATAAATCCGGGAGTGGTTCGTGTGCATATGGAGCATTTGTTAAATGCCGATAAAATGGTTCTTTGGCAGACCTTCCTGTCGCAAATATCCAATGCCCTGGAACGTGAGTTTTTGGGCGAACTGGCGCAAAAAGCGCGTTTTCTGGACGAATCAGACCGCTTGTATAAAACACTGTTTAACTCCATTTCCCATGAATTGAGAATTCCTGTAGCAACCATAATGGGTGCAGCAGATACTTTAATTTCTACCGGCGATAAACAGCATTTAAGGAATGAGCTCTATTTCGAAATATCAGCAGCCTCCTTGCGTTTAAACCGTTTGATAGAAAATCTGCTGAATATGTCGCGGCTGGAAAGTGGAAGGTTGTCGGTAAGGTTAGACTGGCACGATATAAACGACCTGATCAATAAGGTAACCGACGATCTGAGCGAAGAATTGAAACCGTTCACATTTGCTGTAGCGGTTGCGCCTAATATGCCCCTGGTGAGGATCGATTTTGGCCTGATGGAACAGGTGCTGTACAACCTGCTGTTTAATTCAACGCAGCATGCAAAGATCAATTCTGAGTTAAACCTTCGCGTATGGTGCGAAAATAATGAGTTGTTTATTGAAATCAAAGATGGCGGACCTGGATTTCCTCCCGAGTCGCTGGGGCATGTTTTCGATAAATTTTTTAAGGTTGATGAAAATATAACCGGAGGCCTCGGCTTAGGTCTTTCTATCGTGAAAGGCTTTATTGAAGCCCATAAAGGAACGATAAATGTTGAAAACCTTGCACAGGGAGGAGCACGGTTCTTAATACGAATTCCCTCGGGATGCCCCGATATGAAAGACATTCAAATACTTCAGATGTGAGATATGGCAGAGAGTGAAACTATATTAATTATTGACGACGAATTACAGATACGTCGTTTGTTGGAGATTACCCTTCTGGCCAATGGCTATAAAGTTATTCATTCGGCAAACGCAAAAGAAGGAATGATTGAAGCTGCAACGCATCAATCTTCTTTAATTATCCTCGACCTGGGGTTGCCCGATATAGACGGACAAGAAGTGCTGAAAAAGCTCAGGGAATGGTACTTTAACCCTATTATTGTTTTATCGGTAAGAAACTCCGAGGAAGATATTATTAAGGCTTTAGATAACGGGGCAAACGATTACCTCTCCAAACCATTCAGAAGCGGTGAGTTGCTGGCTCGTATACGCGCAGCCATTCGCCTTGTAAATGTTAAAAACGACACCCCTGTACTGGAGTTCGAAAATTTAAAGATCGACCTTGTAAATCATGTTGCACGAAGAGACGATGAAATTCTAAAGCTTACATCCACTGAATTTGCACTGCTTAGTTTATTGGCCAAAAACCATGGACGGGTGTTAACGCATCAGTATATTCTGAAGGAAGTATGGGGCTTTGGTTACGTCGAGCAAACCCAATATTTGCGTGTTTTTATTGCCCAGTTACGAAAAAAAATAGAAGAAAACCCTTCCAAACCCAAACTACTCATTACCGAATCGGGCATCGGATACCGGTTCCGGGAGTAAACGGAGAATGTGCCGATATGCCGATATGCCAATATGCCAGTGTGCCAATGGGGCGATATGCCGATGTGCCGATGGGGCAATGTGGCAATGTGGCAATGTGGCAATATGCCGATGGGTCAATGTGCCAAGTAAAGGGGTCGTATTTTGAAATGGGATATTAATTGCTTAAAATTGTTAAAACCAACTAAATAATTAAGCAATTATGCAAACCGATAATTTAATTCTTACAAAAAGTTTTGATTTTGCACTTTATATAATTGAATATGCAGAGTTACTTGAAGAAAACCGGAAATTTGTTATTTCGAACCAAGTACTTAAATCAGGAACTTCAATTGGTGCAAATATCAGAGAAGCACAAAGTGCAGAAAGTAGAGCAGATTTTATCCATAAAATGAAAATAGCTCTCAAAGAAGCAGAGGAAACCGAATATTGGCTTTTGCTTTGCAAACATTCGGCAAAGTACCCATTTAGGGAAGAACTACTGGAAGAACTTAAACCAATTCTTAAAATTTTAAATAGTATTATTCATTCCTCCATAAAAAATAAATGAAAGAACGTTTATACAGCTAAATAATATGGTTTAGCACATCGGCACATTGCCCCATTGGTATATTGTCCCATTTGCCCCATCGGCCCATCGGCCCATTGCCTCATCGGCACATCGGCACATTGGCTCATCGTCTACCCAATCTTCTTATTCCTCAGCGTAAAGTGATCGCCGGAGCGGAGCATGTGAACAATCATGTTTTCTATAAAGATGTTGTGCGCCTCGTGGCTTACGGTTTGGTTTGCATGGGTGATGTTTCTGCCATCGAGAATGGTGACCAGTCCGGTACCAATCGTTTCAATTTTATTGCCCTCGCGAATGATGATACCTGTGTCTTCTTCGATCCCAATGCCGATGTTGTGTGGATTATTTGCCACAGCTACGGCCAACCTGCGGAATCGTCCGCGAACCAGAAAATGGGTATCGATCATGGCATTGTAAATTAACGATAATCCTTCGTACAGGCGCACTTCCTTTTCCTGCATGTTGTTGGAGGCTACTCCGGGGTAAATCATTTGGTGAGGCATAGCCATGGCTCCAGCGCTGGTTCCCGCAATAATAAAGTCTTCGTTTATATAGCGCTGATGTATCAGCTTCGTAAATTCGGTGTCGTTCAGTACGCAAGCCAGTTTAAACTGGTCGCCGCCCGAGAAAAGGATACAACCGGCTTTCGATATTCTTTCCAGTATTTCGGGCCGTTCGGCTTCATATTTATTCGAAGGATTTAAGATTTTCACCTTCTTGTAACCCAACCGGCTAAAAGCTTCAATGTAGTTTCTTCCTACTTCTTCGGGAATACTGGAAGCTGTTGTAACTACTTCGATCCCGGTTTCGGGCATTTTCATTTCATTCAGTATTTTGTACAAAATACCCGATGTGGTAAACTTTTGGGCAATCTCTTTTACATGGAGCGGAGTGTCTCCCGTTCCTTTGTCTTCATTTCCGCCAATAGCAACCAATACACCTCTAATATTCATGGTCGAAAGCTTATCTCTATATTCAAGACAAATAAGTCTGAATTGTGTTTACCCGATATCGGTCATTCATCCTTCTTTGTTGCGGTTTCAAAAAATGGCACATAATTCGCAAAACTTGGGGTACAACTATTAATTATTATAGGAAAGAATATTATTACAACAAAAAAACGAAGTATGAAAATATTAGATATACATGTTTTAAGGGGGCCAAACTATTGGTCAGCCCGGAGGTCTAAGCTTATTGTTTTGAAATTAGACCTGGAAGATATGGAACACTTTCCGACAAACAGAATCCCCGGTTTTTATGCGCGACTAAGGAAGAAAATCCCCACTTTGTACAATCATTATTGTTCCGAGGGTTTTGCAGGCGGTTTTTTCGAAAGGGTAAAGAGCGGAACATGGATGGGGCACGTTATTGAACACATAGCTATTGAAATGCAAACCCTTGCAGGCATGGAATGTAGTTTTGGCAGAACACGCCAGGTAGGCGAGCAGAAGGGTATCTATAACGTGGTATTTGAGTACCATGAAGAAAAAGCAGGTGTATATGTATCCGAAGCAGCCGTGCGCGTTGCCGATGCTTTGATTCACGATAAATACTTCGATTTGCAGGAGGATATAGACAAACTAAAGGCTATTCATACAGAATTCTCTGTAGGGCCCAGCACTTCGTCCATACTCGAGGCAGCAACTGCAAGGGGAATACCACATATAAGACTCGACGAAGGTTCGTTGTTTCAATTGGGCTACGGTATAAAACAACAACGCATTAATGCTACAATCACAGGGCAAACGAGTAGTATTGGCGTTGATATCGCCTCAGATAAATACCTTACCAAGAAGATATTGAAAGATGCCGCGGTTCCTATATCCCCGGGGGTTATGATTACGCATGAATCGGAACTTCACGACGCTATTAGAGAGATAGGTTTTCCGCTGGTGGTGAAACCGCTCGACAGCAACCATGGCAATGGCGTAACAACCCATATCCAAACTGCCGACGACGCTTTGCTGGCATACAGCAAAGCCATGTCTTTTTCGAAAAAGGTAATTGTGGAACGCTATTATACAGGCGAGGATTTTCGCCTGCTGGTTATAAATTATAAATTCGCTGCTGCGGCACATCGTCTTCCGGCAAAGGTTATTGGCGATGGAACTTCTACCATAAAGGAATTGATCGATAAGGCCAATAAAAGCCCGGTTCGTGGCGACGATCATGAGAAAATCCTAACCCGCATTAAGATTGACGATCATACGCGCGAAGTTTTGGAGCGGCAGGGCTTTACACTCAAGTCGGTTCCCCGTGCAGGGAAATCCGTTCTTCTTAAGCAAACGGCAAACCTAAGCACAGGCGGGACTTCCGAAGATGTTACCGACCAGGTGCATCCCGAAATTGTGCAGATGGCTGAGCGTACCGCCCGTGCTATAGGCTTGGATATTTGCGGTATCGATATGGTTTTATCCGACATTGACAAGCCGCTGAAAGATAATGGCGTGGTTCTGGAAGTTAATGCGGCGCCTGGTTTTCGTATGCATACGCATCCATCGTGTGGCATACCCCGGCCTGTGGGCGAAAATGTGGTAAACATGCTTTTCCCCGACCGCAATGAGAATGGCCGGATTCCTATTACTGCCATTACCGGAACAAACGGAAAAACAACAACTACGCGACTTATGGCTCACATTGCAAAAATCGCAGGTTATAATGTAGGCTATACAACCACCGAAGGTATACACATTGGTGATACGTTGCTGGAAGAAGGCGATTGCACCGGACCCGTAAGTGCGGGTAAGATCTTGTGCGACAAAACCGTCGATTTTGCAGTGCTTGAATGTGCGCGCGGCGGTATTCTCCGGTCGGGGCTCGCTTTCGACACATGCGATGTAGGTATCGTAACCAATGTAGCCGAAGATCATATCGGACTCGGCGATATTGAAAGTATCGACGATATGGCCCATGTAAAAGCCCTCATTCCCGAATCGGTGAAAGCAGGCGGATATGCCGTTTTAAATGCCGATAACCATTATACTTACCGCATGAAGAACAAGGTTAAATGCAATGTGGCCCTGTTCAGCACCAAACCTTACAGCGAACGTGTGGATAAACATTGTAAGGCCGGCGGTTTAGCTGCCATATACGAGAAAGGGAATATCGTTCTTGTAAAAGGAACTAAAAAAACGGTGGTTGAACATGTGGAAAATATTCCACTCTCGTTTGGAGGCAGGGCGCAGTTCATGATCGAAAATATTCTTGCCGCAACACTGGCTGGTTATATTCAGAAAATATCGATTGCGGATATTGTCCGGGCACTTCGCACCTTTGTTCCTTCCGTAGAGAATACACCTGGCCGTTTGAATACCTTCCGGTTCAACGACTTTACACTAATGGTAGATTATGCACACAATTACCATGGGTTAACCGCATTGGGGTCGTTGATTAAACAATGGGATGCGGCATTTAAGCTTGGAATTATTTCTGCTGCCGGCGACCGACGCGATGTGGATATCATCAATATGGGAATAGCCGCGGCCGAAATCTTCGATAAAATAGTTATTCGTATCGATGAAGACCGCCGTGGAAGAACCGCTGCTGAGATTGTCAACCTTCTATCCCAAGGTATCCGGATGGTTAAACCGGACATCCAGGTGGAAATCATTCCCGACGAGATACACGCGATGACTTATGCAATTAACAACACGCCACCCCATTCTTTAATTGTTAATCTGTCGGAGAAAGTACGGAAGTGTATTGATTTTGCCAAAAACCTGCAGGTTGGCAATGCATTGCAAAAACTCCGGCTAATCAGGCAGGAAGAAGTGGTGGAATTTTAGGAGGGCTTTACCCCTAAATCTCCCCTGTAGGGGACTTGGCTCCGTAGTAAATACCCCTAAAGAGGGTGTCTAAAAAGTCGGGGAGTACCTCAAATCCCCTCTTGGGAGGGGTAGGGGTGGGTTGATAATTAGTACGATACCATTTAACCCACCCCCAACCCCCTCCAGGGAGGCAGGGCTGTTAAGTTCTCTTTTAATATATTTTAAGATATGCATAGTTTACCAAATGACAGCAATTTATCCAATTCCCCCTTGGCGAATCCTGAAAGGATCAGCGAAGCTAACGGGGCTGGGGGATTGATGTATTATGATCAAAATTACCTTGAATTTATTTGATAGAATTAGAGAGAAGACAGACTATTCTCTTTATCAAGTAGTCAATCCCCCTGGCCCCCTTCGCCAAGGGGGATTGAGCTTCGTAGTAAAAGGTGAACATTAATTCAGAACTTAACAGCCCTGCTCCGGGGAGGGGACTTGAGACAGCCAAGGGAGATGGCGCTTCGTAGTAAAGGTGAGTATGTAATTCAGAGGTTTTTTAAGGGACTAATTTAATGCACTTCAATTATCAAAAACACAAAATATGAAACCACTTGTACCCAATGGAAAACTAATCCTCATCGGAGGTAAAGAAGCCAGGAAACCTGAAAATAAGGTTTCGGACAATAATGAACAGAAAGCCGATTTTGACAATGGCGTGTTAATGGAAATTTTAAAAGAAGTGGATGAGAACCCGGTTATCGAGGTTATTCCCATGGCCAGTGAAGATCAGGAAGAAGTGGGCAAAATGTATATCGATACCTTTGCCAAACTGAACCAAAAAGCTAACGTTATATTTATGAATAACAGCAAGGACGCGAATAATCCGGCGTTCGTGGAACGTATCGAAAAGGCCGATATTGTTTTTCTTACGGGTGGCGACCAGAAGAAACTGTTTAAGTATCTGCATGAGTCGGCTGTGTTAAAGACCATCATTCAACGGTACGAATACGAGGACCTGGTAATTGTCGGTACCAGTTCGGGAGCCATGGTTATGGGAGAACATATGATTATTGCCGGCGAAAGTGACGAAGCGGTACTTAAAGGCCTTATCGACACGGAAGATGCATTTAATATCATTCCCAACGTGGTTATTGATACGCATTTTTTAAGTCGCGGCCGTTTCTCGCGCTTAGCGGAGGCCTTGCTCATCAATAACGACGATATCGGAATCGGTATATGCGAGGATACGGGTGTTGTAATAACCGAAGGAAACAAACTCCGCACCATCGGTTCCGGCACGGTCGTTCTTATGGAAGGAAGCAATATTAAAAGTTCCAATTACCTGTATGCAAAAGATAAAGATCCGCTGTTTATCGAAAATTTAACCATTCATGTGCTTGCACAGGGCGCAGGATATGATTTGCAACGCCGTAAATTTGCCGTATTGGAGAAGAAAATGCAGGTGGTGCATTAGGCGATGGGGCGATGTGCCAGTGTGCGAATGGGGCGATGGGGCGATGGGGCAATGGGGCAATGGGATTAAACTGAAAGGAGACTACGGTTCAGCGGTCTGCTCAAAAAAACAAGGAAGAACGCCTGGCGTAATCTCCTGCAAAGGTGCGGCGAAGCACCTATATAAACCTCTCCATTTATTTTTAGTTGGCTGTGGCAGAAGGAGCCGTGGCAGGGATATCTTCCGGTTCGCCTTTGGCATACTGGAAGGTTATACCATAGCTGCGCATAATACGGCGGGCGTTTGAGGGATCGAGCTTGCGCAGGTTATACTGCAGCTCGGCAATGATGTCGTTAATCAACTCGTCGGCTTTGGTACGCAAAGGGGCAATGAGCTTGTGAGAATCGTCGTAATCGCGGTCCGACTGGGCAACGTCTTCCGATTCCTTACGCGCTGCATCGAGCATCTGTTGTAGTTCTTCGGCACTGGGGCACACGGCGGCGTCGTAACCGGCTGCTGCCGCTTTTTTGTCGCCGGCAATAACCCGATCTGCAAGGGTGAAAATTTCTTTTTCGGAAATAAGTTTAGGAACCGTTCCATCCAGCGGTAATTGGTAATAGGTAAGCACTTCGGCAGGTTCGTTTTTGCGGAACACACGGCGTTTAATTACTTCCCAGGTGTCGCGCAAGGCAGCGTCGAGCGCTATGAGTGCCTGGTTTTTTTCGCGCACTTCTTTTGAGCGTGCAGCCAATTTGCCGGTTTCGGCTTTTAACAGGTTAGAGAATTGATTGGCCGTATCGGAGGCCTGTTTGAGGGTTTCGTCGGATAAATACTTTTTTCCTTTTGAAACATCCGACTTACCGGTTTTTACAGTCGCGTTAAGTAATCCGATTCTTGCGGCATCACTGGTAGGTTTTGTTAGTAGTGGCATAAAGCAAATTTTTAGTTAACAATATGATTATCACAAGCAAGTTATGCCATCGAAATATAAAATGAAAATACATATATCTCTTGTTATGAACATTTTATTAACAAAATAACGAAAGCCATATATAACGGTATTATCGCATGTGTTCGTATAGTTCTTCGGTAGAATAAAAAGCAGTTTGTTGCGTTGCCGGAAGCGCATTCCTTTTGAAAATAATGGGCTTATGGTGCGCCTGAAGTATATTTCCCGTACCTGGAATACATTTCGGGCTGGGCAGGGATATGTTACCGCCAACCAAAACGCATGGCTGGCGGCGCAGCCATTCATTTTTGTCGCAGGTAATGCACTTCTGGCAGCGCAGCATTGCATTTCTTTTTATGGAAACATACTTGTGGCAGTGCAGGAATGCATTTTCGTTGCAAGAAAAGGCATACTGGCGGCGCAAGCATTCATTTTTGTCGCAGGTAATGCACTTCTGGAAGCGCAGCACCCCATTTCTTTAACTGAAAACATACTTCTGGCAGCGCAGGAATGTTATTATCCCCCGTTTGTCAAAGGTTCCAACCTTTCACATGCCTATCCCGCAGGCTCCGGCCTGCCATTCCATAATCCTGTACAATAACCTTCAGCTCGAAAATAAAAACCAAAGGATTACACAAAATAATAAAGTTTTTATAATTTGGCTGTGCAATGACAAACTTGAAAATGCGAACAAAAGTGTATGCGGATATAAGGGAGATATACGAAGTATTTCGCATATACAATTGTTGGCAGCAAGCAAAAAGACCGGACGCTTCATGATATAACCCATTTACTAATCAACTAATTACGAAAAAGCC
>DATALJ010000235.1:0-6778 GCA_036261135.1 Bacteroidales bacterium | reverse complement strand
ACGCCAACAGCACGTTCTGTTGAGGGAAAAGGCCGGAGGAAGCATAGTTCTTGCGTTTGAGGACAGCGATTTTGACGACGCCATAACCGATAAGGATTTTAATGATATTCTTTTGAACATTACTGATAATAAGGATGGTTATAAAGTAATCTCATTTGATATGGAGAAGATTCCTCAATTTTAACTATACTGATAAAAAGCGAAAAAGCGGTGTCTGATTTAATCAGACACCGCTTTTTCGCTTTTTAATAAATGGTCGTCGCTTTATTTTTGTGCAACAATAACTCTAATCTGGTTTTCTTTATCGGTAATACAATCAACAAGGGTGTAAAGCCCACTTTTTATGCATAAATCATAAACAAATTTTCCTTGTCCAAGACCTATTTCAAAGGCTACCCATCCGGATGTTTTAAGAAATTTTGGTGCTTCGCGGATTAACCGTTGAATAATTTTAGTACCCAGCATACCTCCATCAAAAGCAAGCTGTGGCTCGTTCTCCGATATTTCGCTGTTCATTTTCTGAACTTTGGCAGAAGAAATATAAGGAGGATTACAAATGATTACGTCTGTTTGGTTGTAGTGGTCATCATTTTCAAATGCTTCAAACAGGTCTCCGGGTTTAATTTGTACACGGTCTGCAAGATTCAGGAAACCCGCATTTTCTCGGGCCAATTCAACTGCCTGCTCCGACAAGTCGCTCGACTGCACCTGTGCTTTAGGGTTGTAATTTGCAACCGCTAAGCCCAGGTTTCCACATCCGCAACATATGTCTATAACCTTTACATAATCGCTCTTTTGTGAAATTTTGTCTACAATTTCGAGTACTTTTTTCCCCAGGATTTCTGTTTCTTCTCTCGGAATAAGAGCCCGGCTGTCGGTAATAAACTCAATATCTAAAAAATTCTGTCGCCTGGTTATATGCGACAGGGGAATATTGCTTAATCTTTTTTGAACGATTTTCTCAAGTATAAGCATTTGTTCGGGATTCAGCTCAGGGAGTTCTTTATTAAAAGCTAGTTTCGCAGATATAGGAACTCCTGAGGCCAAAAACCATAAGGCTTTTAAAGTCGATTCAGCATTTTCTTCCGGCTTATCTCCCAAAAATACGAGTCTTTCGCCAAGTGTTTCCTTGTACCTTTCAAATAGTTCCTTTTGCTCTTTATTCATTGTCGAGGTATATTTTTTTTAGCTCTTTTTTGTCGATCTTACCATTGGGACTTTTAGGCATTTCCGGTATAAATATTACTTTTTGTGGTACCATAAACGCTTCAAGCTGCAATGCGCACTCTCTGCGTATATCGCTATCGGATAATTCTGCACTTTCGTGGTTTGTAATAAAGGCGACGATTGATTCGCCTAGTATTTCATCGGGTGTGCCCATTATAGCTGCTTCCTTAACGCCAGGAATCTGATGTATTATATTCTCGATCTCTACAGGGCTTACCTTTTCTCCCCGGGTTTTAATAATATCGTCGTTACGGCCAAGGAAATAAAGGTCTCCATCCTCATCCATTTTGAACCAGTCGTTCGAGCAAAGTATTTTTTCGGTGGGGAACCTACCCGGTTTGAGCATTTCATTCGTGAGGTCTTCTTTTTTCCAGTATCCAACCATTACATGAGGGCCGCGAACGTGTAAAATGCCGGGTTCTCCGGGAGAAACAGGTTTCCCGTCTGGTGAAAGAAGGAATACTTCCGTACCGGGGATTGCTTTTCCAACTGAAGTAGGCTTTGCATCAACTAATTCGGGCTCTAAATAGCATACTCTCTTGCATTCGGTTAAACCATACATTCGGAATATAAGAGCATTCGGGAAAATCTTTTTTAAATCGGGCGTGAAATCAGCGGGGAGATTGGCTGCCGTATTAGTAATCTTCTTTATACTGCCGAATGAAAAGCCTGTCTTTTTATTTGCAGCTATCATCATTGCATAAATAGTAGGAACACCGGGGAATACAGTAGGTTTGGTTTGTTCAATTACTTTATATACCGATGCCGGGAAAATGAACGATTGTTCCACAATAAGCGTTCCGCCAATGGTAATGGCCATAAGTAATTGATAGAGACCATAGTCAAATGCTAGCGGCAGGAGAAGAATAATGCGGTCGTCGGCATCTAAACGCAAGTACTGTATCAGGCTCCATGAAGTAAATACCATCGATTGATGGGTCATCATTACTCCTTTAGGAAATCCGGTGCTTCCTGAAGTGTAAATTAATGCAGCCAAATCGTTGGGTATAATTACCGGGAATTGTACATTAAGGTTTTCAGCCTTTAAAATAGTTTCGAAATAGCTGAATTTGATATGACCCTCCGGGTTGGCTTCGTCTTTTCCGCTCAGAATGACTTCTTCAATTGTCCGGGTTTCTTCCAGAGCAGGTAATAGCTCGCTATTCAACGAAATATCCGATATAATAATTCTCGATTCGCTATCATTGAGGATATAAGAAAGCTTATTGGCTTTGGTTTGTGGATTGATAACAAGAAATACGCCTCCGGCTATACTTATTGCATAAATGGAAACGATGCTCTCCCAGGAATTATTGAGGTACACAGCAACACGGTCGCCTCTGTTTATGCCTGATTTGATCAAATGTGCAGCAAGTTTCTCTGCACTTTGCTTTAATTCGAGGTACGAATATTCTTTGTTCTTAACAATTATGGCTGTCTTGGAAGGATTTTCCTTTGCAGAACGCAATAATGCTTCACTAAGTAATCGTTGAGGAATTTGTATCATAACTTCGTTGTTTTAGTTTAACCTAGACTACATATTTTCTCTATCAAATACATTTTTCCCCCATATGTTAGGGCACATTGCCGACATACAGTCTTGCCGAATTTAAATATTTTCTGCAGCGTGAAGAATTCCGGAATTAAATTATTGCAATTCAACCGGATTCCTCATTTTTAATAGTCGGATATGGGTGACATGCGCAGGTAGTCCGTGGTTTTTTGTCTTCTTTTGAAATTGTTGTAAACGGCTTCAATTTCTTCCTTTGTTTTACCAAGTACCTGACTTACTTCTACTGCATCGTAGTTATTTTCGTATCCATACCACACCAGGTCCATTTCTCGGAAGGGAAGCTGATAGAAAAACTCTTCCTGGGTTTGTGCTGCCGGATAAGTATCTGTTGTAGGTGTACGTTCTATAATTTCTTTGGGAATGCCTAATTGATCGGCCAACTGGTAAACCTGTGTTTTATACAAATGGGCAATGGGCATTACATCTGCACCGCTATCGCCATATTTTACAAAGAATCCCTGAGCCACTTCATGTTTGTTGGGGGTTCCTATTACTGCATAATGTAATCGTTCAGCATGATGATAAAGCATGGCCATGCGGCTTCGTTGCTTAAAATTGGACGAAGCAACAATTTGCAGATATTCAGCCATAGGTAGCATTTTTGTTTTTTCGTTTCCTTGGCTATCTACAATAGTTACAAAAAAAACCGGGGGGAGGTGTTGATTTAAGCTGCTCTGCTTAACACCTATTTTCATTTTGTACGATTTGGGGTTGTATTCCGGAAAAACACGAGCAACCGCTTCGTCTCTGCGGCGGTAACAACCAAATCCTTCCAAAGCGCCGGTTATATCTTCAGTTAAGGTTTTAACCCCGAATTGATCGGCTAGTTTTTGAGCAAGGGTGGCACTTTCAGGGCTCGAATCTTTCTCAGGAAGCATAATACCTAACACGTTCTGAGGGCCAAGTGCCTTAACTGCGAGAGCCATGGATACTGCCGAGTCAATGCCTCCGCTTATTCCAATAACGGCGCCTTTGCGACGTAGCGAATTAATAATGTCTGAATTCAGCTTTTTAGCTATGTTATCAACGATTTTCGGAACATTGTTTAATCGAATAATTTCTTTTGAGAATTTTTCCATATTGTAAAATTAATTTATCAGGTCAGACCTTTACTATCCTAGGCTTTAAGGGTTGCATGTACGGCGCCGGTTTATATTTCTCGGATACAAACATGGCGTATAAAAGTTGAGTAGACAGGATGGCGGTTATGGCCATTGTATCCGACTCACTATAAAGATTGGATGTTTTGAATTTTGTTACAAGGTTCGAAACAGCCTGTGGATCAAAAACCCCAAATGCTTTAATTTTGTCCTCAGAGAGGTATTCTCTTATATATTCGGGAGCCTTTTCGCCAAAAAATGCGCTTATAATGGGGGCCCTGTAGGCTTGTTTATTGCGTTTTACCACCGATGAAGGAAGTTTTCCGTTCATCATCCGCTTAAGCAGATATTTCTCGGTAAGCCCTTTGAGTTTGAAGTCCGGAGGCAGTTGGGCAGCATATTCAATAACCCGGTAATCGAGAAAAGGATAGCGCCCCTCGATTGAATTTCCCATGGCCATGCGGTCCCCCTGAGAGGAGAGAATATAGTTCGACATGAGCAGCTTACTTTCAATCCACTGCTCCTGTGAGAGGCTGTCTAAATGCTGAAAGTCGGGAGGCAGCATGTTTTGAAAGTCTGACTGTGGGCTGTAATCGCTGATCTCATTTTGTAAATCGGCGCTCATGAAACGACGCACATTAACACCGTTGTTCCATCTCAATAAATGAGCATAAAAGGGGTTGGCGGTATCGTCGAGTTTATACCCAAACACAAATTTGAGCTTTTGTGCATTTAGGTTTTGTATTTGCGGTATATACGGGTATAGGCGTTTAAGAAGCAGCGGACGTAGCTTCGAATTGGGGTATTTTGCCCAGAAGTAGCGAATACGCGCTTCTTTGAAGATATCGTATCCGGCAAGTACTTCATCGGCCCCTTCGCCTGTAATAACTACTTTAATATTTTGCTCCTGTACTTTTTTCGAAAGCAGAAACATGGGAGCAGGGGCGGTTCGTATGAGTGGCAGCTCGGCGTGCCAAACTACCTCGGGGAATACATTGGCAATATCGTTTGGGGTGCAAACAAAGCTTGTGTGCCGGGTTTCAAGATACCTCGAAACCTCCTGTTGAAAAGATGTTTCGTCGTAATCCTTATCGGAAAAGCCAATGGAGAAGGTTTGCAGATGATGAGGTGATACATCTTTGATAAACGATGTGGTAACCGATGAATCCAATCCGCCACTCAGATAAGCAGCTACCGGGACATCGGAACGCAATCTGAGCTTTACAGCGTCGGCAAATAACGCACGAAAACCTTCTTTTGCTTCTTCGAAATTGGTAGTGATATACTTGTTTGTATGAGCAAAATTCAGATCCCAAAAGCGCTTCTTTTCAGTTTCCTTGCGGTTTATCCGCATAAAATGCCCTGGTTCCAGCTCGTACACATTTTTAAAAGCAGTTCGGCCGGGTAGCGGCCCCCAGAAGGTAAAAGTTTGTAATAGAGAATGCGTGTCAAACTGGAGACTTAGATCTTTATCTTCAATTAGCGCTTTAATTTCCGAGGCAAAGAGTAAACTACCATTGAGCTGTGTAAAGAAGAGTGGTCGAATCCCTACTCTGTCGCGAGCCAGGAATAGTTCCTGTTTGTTTCGGTCCCATATAGCAAAAACGAATTGTCCGTTAAGCATATTGAGACATTCAGCTCCATATTCTTTATACAAATTAAGCAGAACTTCGGTATCGCAGGTTGTTCGAAAGGTATACCCTTTGTTTTTTAAGTGTTGGCCTAGTTCGATATAATTAAATATCTCGCCATTGAAGACAATCCAAAGATTACCACTATCGTCGCACATGGGTTGTTGCCCGGATGTTAGATCAATTATACTCAGCCTAACGTTACCCATGCATATCTGGCTGTCCGAGTAAATTCCACTTTCATCAGGCCCGCGATGTTTGATCATAGTAAGCATGCGGGTTACCAAAGGCACTTTGCTCTCATTTTCCCCAGTCCTATGTAATATCCCAGCAATGCCGCACATGCTTATTGGTGATTTAACTTTTTAGTTACGTAATCTGTAATGGCTTTAATGGATTCGAAGTTTTCCTCGAGTAACTCGTCGTCTTTAACCTGAACCTCAAATTTTTCTTCGAGGAAAGCGATAAGTGAAACAAATCCCATTGAGTCAAAGTATCCTTCTTGAAAAATGAGAACATTGTCGCTTAACTTCGATAAATCTGTAAACGATGTTTCGGCAATGAAATTCTTAATGCTGTTTTTTATTTCTTCTGTACTCATTAAATGATAGTTTTTAATAGCTATAAATTTATGAATAATTGAGATTATTATTGTTACAGCTATTTTTGATTTTTATTTAGGAAAGAATATTTGTGGCGAACCTGTGTTTTCGAATGACGGAGATGCTGTTAGATGAAATGAGAATATAGAAGATTAAAATAGGGAAGGAGCCAAAAAAGGCGGAAATTGTTTCCCGCCTTTGATTTTTCGAGTTATTTAATTTTAAGCGCTGTGTATCCGATGGGTAAGAATATTAAACACTGCCATAAAAAAGTATTTGACATTGGTAGTATATGGTCTTTTTTCCATCTCTTTAAGATAAATTCTTTCTGCTTCGATATTTCCTTCCGCATCGGGCATACAGAGGGCAACATACGGTGGAATGCACCCTGGTTTATACTTTACGCGTGCCTTTTTCATGTCTTCGGGAAATTGGTTAAACCGAGTCTGGCTTAATGGCCGAACACCAACTATACCTAATTCACCTTTAAACAGGTTTACGAGTTGGGGAACTTCGTCGAGCCAAAGTTTCCGGAAAATACGTCCCCAGCCTGTTAGCCTGAAATCGTTGGCAGGCTTCCCTAATTCGTTATACCCGTTCATCCGAAGGATAAAGCTTTGTAAAAATTCCGAATAAGGGTGCATT
>DATALJ010000232.1:0-19070 GCA_036261135.1 Bacteroidales bacterium | reverse complement strand
ATCACGCATCGGCAAGTGCGCAACCGGGATTAATCCACCCAAATCGTATCGCAGAATTTACTGCTGATTAATTCTGGTTTATAAATATGCGTCTTGTTTCTCCACTGCCATCTTTCTTACGAAGGATGTAAACTCCGGTAGGGTACTTGTCTTGCAGGTAGGAAATGTCGCCATTGCTGATTTCAACAATTCCGTAACTGATACCCATAACAGAGAACAATTCGTAAATGCCATCTAATTTGGTAATTTTTATATCGTCAATACCTAATACCTGGGGTTTGCTAAAGGTTATATTGTCGATATTGCAATTTGCACCCTCAATGACTACTCGCAGCTGGCTTATTCCTGCAGGCAATGCAACGGTTGTTTTACCCGAAATTTTTGTATAAGTACCCCAGGTATTGTCACCTGTTTGAGGAACCTGAATTATTCCGGTGATGTCTGTGTTGCCCATGAAAATTCTGAATGCGGAACCTGTTATTCCTGATGCAACATATGCACTCCAATCGTAAACCTGTTCTTTTTCTACAGAAACCGTGTATAGCAACCATTCGCCCACAGTAGTATATCCAATTACTTTGCCTCCGTTTCCATTCACTATGTCAACACCACAATCGGTGCGGAAACTGGCATCCCCTTCATTCTTGCTATCTTTATCTTTATAGGCAGTTCCCTCCATGCCATTGTCGAACAGTTCAAATTCCATTGTACCGGGTATCGCAATGGGGCTGCTACCATATGGTTTTGTAAGGATTTCATTTCCTGTCGATTTGTCAAATGTTATCTTGTCGATATTGAAATAGGGGCCCTCAATAACCAAACGCAAAGTGTAGGTTCCTACAGGCATGGCAACTTTTGTGCGTCCTTTAACTTCGGTATATACCGACCAATCGCTGGATGCAGTTTGAGGCACAGGAACTTTTCCGGTAATGTCGGTACTGCCCATATAGATCCGGAATGCAGCACCACTCAAGCCAGATGCCACTCTCGCCGACCAAACCATCAACTGCTCTTCATCTACTTTTACTGTATATTCCAACCACTCTCCAGTTGAAGTCCAACCAACAAAATATCCGCCATCGGTAAAGCCGCCAATATCTGCGCCACTATCTTCACGGTATTTTCCGCCATCATTCTTATTATCTGTATCGCTGTAAGCCACGCCATTTGCTCCATTGTCAAAATCTTCAACTTCGAGTATGCCGGGTAAAGCTATGGGCTGTTCTTTGAATGGTGTACTGGGTTCGTAAGCTTTAATCACGCAACTTCTCTCGAAAATGATATCGTCGGTGCTATTCAATACCTTCATTTTAAAGGTATCGTTAGCAGCAACAGTGGGTGTCCATTTCAGTTCAAACGAAGTTTCTGTAGTTTCGTGCAGCAGTGTACCGTTCAGGTAAACCACAATTTTTGCAATGTTGTCGGTTTCGCTGTATGCCTTTGCCTTGAGGGTGGTTTCGGTATTGATTTTTACCATATTTGCCGATGCAGTAATGTAGGCATATTTTCCAACATTCATTAGCGGGCTCTTTGCGTTTATAGCGGCATCAGTGAGCATGTATTCACGAAGCCATTGCAAAGCAGGACGTTCAACTCCATTTTTAATTAAGCCCGAATAATCAACCCAGGTAGAGCCATAGATGTAACCCCAAAGTGTTACCCCTGCCACATAATCGGCCTCCCACATAATGGGGATTTGCTCCTTGAAACGGGTCAACTGTACCTGATCATCTTCCTGGTTGATATCGTATTCGGTAATGAAGATAGGAAGCCCTGTCTGATTATGTATTTTTTCCAGAACCGTCTTGAAGTCGGCACCCGACATATCATTTAGGTCGTGAGACTGGCAACCTGCGGCATCAACAGGAGCTCCGGCTGCCATTATTCTTTTTACCAAATCAATAAAGCGATCGGTATCCCACTGAAATGTATTGAAATCGTTGTAGATAAGAACTGCTTTGGGCCAACGTTCGCGAGCCATAATAAATGCTTTTACAATCCAATCGTATCCGGATACGCCATCGCCTCCCAACGCGTTTTTGAATGGTGCCGGATTATGCCCTGAAAGCGCTTCGTTGACGACATCGATATATTGCAAATCGGGATACTTTGCGGCAACAGCATCGTACCATTCTGTAATTTCTTCCATTTGCTCTTTTTCGGAAAGACCATCCATCCAACCAGGATACTGACCGCCCCAAATAAGTGTATGAAACTTGAATGGAAAATTGTGATCCTTGCAATACTGGTATTCCTTGTCGACAGCATCCCAAGTGTAAACATCGCGGGTTCCTTCTACGGATGCCCATTTGGTTTCATTTTCGGGCGTCAGCTGATTCCAGTAATTATTGAAATCTGTTCTAACAGAATACGCAGTGGTGATGTTGCCTAAGAATTTATTCGGATTTTTAGAAAGTTGGGCATAACTGCAAGTGAACACGAGCAACAATAATAATAGGGTTGCTTTAATTTTCATAGTAGTTTGTATTAATGATTAGACATAGAATGTAGTAGTTCTCTAAAACGTTGGTAATATAACAATAAATTCATAGTTTTTCAGTTAAATCTGGTTTTTTGCTTTTGGCAGATTTAACGGGACGAAGTATAATATGAACATGCCACAAATCCGGATGTGGTTAAGTAAGGGAGGTCTTATGCATAACAGTTATCGAAAAAACGATTAGAAAACCTATTGTTGTTTAAATTAAAACAGTTTATTTTTAACGGTGAAAATACGTCCGGTAACCTATCATATGAGAAGTTCATTAATCTCCATTTGAAGAAATGTATACTAAACTGATTTAAATTTAAACCCAGCCATGAAAAAACCTCTTCTTATTACCGCTTTCCTTATTGGATTGCTGAGTCTATCGCTTAGTAGTTTTAGCCAATTGAGTGTATCTTACCAATATTCGTCGTTAAACAAGTTGGGATTGGGCTATAATTTTTCACCAAGAATCTGGACCGAATTGCGGCTTTACAGCAATACAAATCTGGATAATTTAACGCCTGAGTTGGCATTGCTTTACAATGTTTCAATTAAAGAGCGGCACGAAATATACGTTGGAATTGGCGGTGTTGCTAATGGGTTTAGTGGCGTGCTCTTCCCAATTGGTGTACAATTCCGTCCTTTCGAGAATTTTAAGCGTTTTTCTATCCACATTGAATTGGCGCCGTTGATTGAAACAAACCGGGATGAAGTTATAATTCAAAGCGCTGCCGGAATACGATATACCTTTGGAAAGGATTAAACCTCGGCAAGTTCAGTTACACTTTGGGGAAATAATCAAAATGCGCCCATAAATGTTTTAAGTGTATCAGTTAAAGCATGAACCTCATGAACACACCCAAACACATTGTTATCCTCGCACCCCCGCGCACTTCCATTCTGGATGTGGCCGGACCGGTTGAGGTTTTCTCAAAAGCTGAAGATTACTTACGGAATTACCTTGGCAGAAAGGAAGTTTCGTATATTGTGCATGTGCTGTCTACCGAAAATACGAAGGTGGTGGAAACAGCTTCGTGTCTGCCCATTGTTACCGAAGGCGGTATAAAAACAGTGAATTACCCAATAGACACGGTGTTGATTTCCGGATTGCCCAATTCACCTGTAAATATGGTTAGCAAGGAAATACTAAACTGGCTGAAGCAACATGCCCTTACCACCCGGCGGGTAGGTTCCATTTGTGCCGGCGCTTTTGTTCTGGCCGAAGCAGGAATTCTCGATGGCCGCAAAGCTACTACACACTGGCGTGTATGCGATAAGCTGGCCCGGTTATACCCTAAAGTAAGTGTTGAACCTGACCCCATTTTTGTGAAAGACGGGAATATATATACCTCGGCAGGTATTTCTACGGGGATGGATCTCTGCCTTGCTATGGTTGAAGAGGATTATGGAAGGGAAATAGCGCTGGCTGTGGCACGTCAACTGGTGTTGTATTTGAAACGACCGGGAAATCAGTCACAGTTTAGTGCAATCCTCGATCACCAAAAGGTCGATCATCAGCCCATTCTTGAGTTACAGGACTGGATTATCGATCACCTGAACGAAGATCTTACGGTTGAAATGTTGGCCGATCGCGCCATGATGAGCCCTCGGAATTTTGCCCGTGTTTTCCTTCGTGAGACCGGCATAACACCTGCAAAATATATCGAAAAACTTCGCCTCGAAACCGCCCGCAGGCGATTGGAAGAAACCCAACTTACGCTGGAAGAGATTTCGAGCGAATGCGGCGTAGGAAATGCCGATGCTTTGCGCCGCTTGTTCTTACGGCACATGCGTACCACACCCACCGATTACAGGCGAAGCTTTGCGACGGCATTGGTGTGAGAACGATCTGGTAATATGATATTTTAAGCCCCAAAGGGCTGTCATTATTATAGAAACAAATTCATTATAGATTTTAAAACCCAGAATGGGTGACATTAAGAAACGTAGGCTTATAATGTCACCCATTCTGGGTTAGGGGTTATTTATTATTGAATTCTATAATAATTTCATCCCTTCGGGATTATTGGTTAAATAAATGTAAAATGTTCGCATTGCTTAAAAAACGATCACGAATTACTCACCCATTTCACTATGGAGCATCTCCCTCTCCTGAAGGAGAGGGTCGGGTGAGGCAACTCATATGATATTTCTCAACCTTTGAAAGACTCCATTGTTATTAAAGTTGAACTAAAACCCTTGGTTAAACATTAATAAACAGTAGTCATGAGCTTAAAAAAACAATATGTAAAAGAAAAACCGGTATGTAAGGTTACGTTTAAACTCCCACAGGACGTTGTTTCCTCGGCCAACAAGGTGAATCTTACCGGAGATTTTAATAACTGGGATGTTGAAGGACTGACCATGAAGAAGACCAGGACAGGCGAGTATTCCGTTTCTCTCGAGCTTGAAAAGGGAAAAGAATACCAGTTCCGATACGTGATTGATGGTAAAGAATGGATCAATGAAGAACAGGCTGATAAGTTTGTTCCCAATGCATTTCAAACAGAGAATTCGGTGGTTGTGGTATGAAAGAAGCTGGCATGAGCATTTTTTAGATCGCTCCGTAGTGTCGTAGTCGGAGACTACGCCTAGCGTATGGGAAGGTGTGCCTTAATAAATTCAATGCCTAAAATTATCCAATCCCCCTTGGCGAAGGGGGGAGGGGGATTGATTTTATCGGATAACGAAAAACAAATTTACTCCTCATTAATTGTATTAAGAATATTCAGAATTATATATGCATCAATCCCCCCAGCCCCCTTCGCCAAGGGGGATTGTGCTTCGTCGTGAAACGTTGGCTGTATTCAAGCTTTACTGTCCCACTTCAATGTCGCTTCTTATAACTTCCCGAAATACTCGGTAGTACGCACCATTTGCGATACAAACGACATTTCGTTATCGTACCAGGCTACGGTTTTAACCAGTTGCTTGTCGCCTGCTGTTATAACTTTTGTTTGCGTGGCATCGAACAGTGATCCGTAGCTCATTCCTATTACATCGCCAGAAACGATGGGGTCTTCAGTATATCCATACGATTCGTTGGCTGCATTCTTCATGGTTTGGTTTATTTCTTCGGCAGTCACAGGTTTCCCCAGAATAGTAAAGAGTTCTACCACCGAACCTGCATGTACAGGAACGCGCTGCGAAGAACCGTCAAGCTTACCTTTTAATTCAGGAATAACCAATCCGATGGCTTTGGCTGCTCCTGTGGTGTAAGGAACAATGTTATCGGCTGCTGCACGCGATTTACGATAATTCACCTTGGGGTCCGGCGTATCCATTAGGGGTTGTGAATTGGTGAATGCGTGAATAGTGGTCATTTGTCCTGTTGTGATGCCATATTTATCGTTAAGCACTTGTGCCATTGGTGCCAGACAGTTGGTAGTGCACGAAGCACAGCTTATCAGCGTGTCCGAAGCATCCAGTATATTGTGATTTACATTGAACACGATGGTTTTTACATCCTTGTCCGATGGGGCGGAGATGATTACTTTCTTTGCGCCGGCAGCGAAGTGGGCCGATGCTTTTTCTCTCGATTCGAAGATACCGGTGCATTCGAGTACGATATCCACCTGGTGTTTACCCCAGGGTAAATTTTGAGGTACACGTTCCGCATACACGGCAATGGTTTTACCATTCACAACAAGCGAATTTTCGGTATGATCAATTTTAGCATTGAATGTGCCCTGCACAGAGTCATACTTTAACAGGTAAGCTAACATGGAAGGTGCACTTAAGTCGTTTATGGCAACAACTTCGATATCCTTGCTTTCCATCATTTTGCGGAATGCCAGACGACCAATCCGACCAAATCCATTAATTGCAACTTTAATCATAATACACGTTTTTAATTGGATTAATTACTTATTCGGATGCAAGTTACTTCATCTATAGTATGTCTGCAACGACAATATTCCGTCAATTTCTGCCATGTTGTTGCAAAAAAATGAACTGGCTTATCCGTAATAGTTAATACCGGCCTTACGTGCCTGTGAGAACTGGAAATGCCGCTTAATAAGGAATAATCGGCCATTCTTTAGAAGCTTGGCTCCGGTTTGTCTGAAATGGAAGGGTACCTTCTTTTCAACACATTGATTGCGGATGGCATACACCCAATCAAAATTGCAAACACGGGCCTCGTTTCCTGACTCTCCGCCTACAACTACCTGCTCTATTTCGTTGGTTAACCAGGGTGAGAGATCGATGCTTTCCAGCAAGGGCTCGCAAATGATGGCTTTATGCTTAATGGGAAGATTTAATAGTATAGGAAGTCTGTAATTCGCTCTGTCCTGCGTTTCGCAGGTTGTACAAATGGTCACATTCGGGTATCCGTCGACCCAGTTATCGGGGAGATTAACGGTAAACCGGTCGATGCGTTTGGTTATAATTAGGAATTCAAGATCGGGCCGCATGGCTATCATTTGCCAGGCTTCAATACGCCATTCATCAGCATCTTCAAGAAAGAAGTCGGACGAAAAGCAGGTATATACAGTTTCTCCCGCGGGTATCTTGTAATCTCCTTTCCGCGTTTTACGTATCGGTAAGTTGAAGTACGACGTTTTGGTTACCACAGAGGCGTCCTTCTCGTATTTGGCATCCATGCGGTAAACGTAACAATTCTTACATCCGGCGCTGAGTTTATGGCAGCCATGCCATGGATTCCATTGTGCCATTGGGTTTGTTTATGCTTTGACTTTGCAAAATACGCATTTAAATCTTTAGTTCGATTAATTCATAAAACCTCATGGACCTCGTCCTATAGAGGTTCTCTTAAAAGTCAGGAATTGACTTGAATCCCCTCTTGAGAGGGGTAGGGGTGTGTTGATAATTAGTACGAATACAAATTGACCCACCCCCAACCCCTCCAGGGAGGGGACTTTTTACACTGCCTCCTTAAGATGCTAAGGTTGGTGCATGTTTGTAACGCGGGGCAGCTTCAATTTATTTAAGAAATTATCAATTATCCTGCTTAGCAAATCCGTTCGCTAAATTATTTTAAATTTGGGATCGAAAAAGAAAACCAGCAGTGAAAGTTTGTATAGCCGAAAAACCCAGTGTAGCCAAGGAAATCGCCCGGATATTAAATGCCAACGTTCGTAAGGACGGCTATTTTGAAGGCAATGGATACCAAGTTACATGGACATTCGGTCATTTATGCACACTGAAAAACCCCGAAGATTATTTGCCCGAATGGAAACAGTGGCGAATGCACGCGCTACCCATGATTCCTCCGCGTTTTGGCATAAAACTGATTGACAATGACGGTGTACAAAAGCAGTTCAACACGATTAAGAGACTGGTTTCCGAATGCGATGAGGTAATAAACTGCGGTGATGCCGGAATCGAAGGAGAACTCATTCAACGCTGGGTACTAACCAAAGCAGAATGCGCAAAACCATTGAAAAGACTATGGATTTCGTCCATGACCGATGAGGCCATTAAAGAAGGCTTCGATAAACTGAGGGAGGGGAAGGAGTTCGACCGTTTGTATTTGGCCGGTAATGCACGTGCCATAGGCGATTGGCTTTTGGGAATGAACGCCAGCCGACTGTACACCCTGAAATATGCCGATGGGAAAGGCGTTCTGTCTATCGGCAGGGTACAAACACCCACGTTGGCGTTGATTGTTCGGAGGTTTGAAGAAATCAGGAGTTTCGTGTCCAAGCCATTCTGGGAAATTAAAACCAATTATCGCGGTGTAATCTTCAATTCTACAAGCGGACGGTTCGATACCGCTGAGGAAGCCACCAAGGTTATTGAAGAAATCAAAACCAATCTGTTCGAAGTAACATCCTTCGAGCAGAAAAAGGGCAATGAAGCACCGCCCAAACTGTTCGATCTTACTGCCTTGCAGGTGGAATGCAACAGAAAGTTCGGATATACGGCGGAGGATACCTTAAAGTATATTCAAACCTTGTACGAGAAGAAGATGGTGACCTACCCGCGTGTAGATACCACCTTTCTGCCTACTGATATGTATCCAAAGATACAGGGCATCCTCAAAAATATGGAGCCATATGCCAACTTTACCGCTCCACTGCTTGAAAAACCGATTAAGAAAAGCAAGAAGGTATTTGACGACGCAAAGATTACTGATCACCATGCCATCATTCCCACAGGAGTAAAGCCATCGGGGTTGATTTATGAGGAGAAGAAGGTATACGACCTGATCGCACGCAGGTTTATTGCAGCATTTTACCCGGACTGTGTGGTATCAAATACTACCGTAATGGGCAAGGTGGCAACGCACGAATTTAAAGCAACTGGTAAGGTCATCCTCGAAGACGGCTGGCGTGCCTTGTATCCGAAGAAGGATAACGATCCGGAAACCGATGCTGGCGAGGATCAGATTATGCCCCATTTTGAGAAGGGAGAGATGGGCGAACATATTCCTGACCTGTTGGAAAAGCAAACCCAGCCACCCAAAATGCTTACCGAAGCTACCTTGCTGCGAGCCATGGAAACGGCCGGTAAACAAGTGGAGGACGAAGAGCTTCGTGAACTGATGAAGGAAAACGGTATTGGCAGACCATCAACCCGTGCCAATATCATCGAAACACTGTTTAAGCGAAAGTTTATTGTGCGCGAAAAGAAGAACCTGGTGCCTACGCAAACAGGTATTCAACTCATTAATACCATTCAGAACGAACTGCTGAAATCGGCCGAACTTACTGGTATCTGGGAAAAGAAACTGCGGGAAATCGAGAAGGGCGAATACGATCCGAGAGGCTTCCTGGATGAAATGAAGAAAATGGTTGCCGATTTGGTAAATGAGGTTAAACGTGAGTCGCGGAAAGTAATTGTGATAGAGCAGGACGTAAAATCGGACGTTGCTAAGCCCGACGAAAAGAAGCCTGAAGACGAGAAAACCGGAAAGGAGAAAAAAAACCGTTCGGCTGAAGCAAAGAAACCTGCCAAAAAATCTGCAGCGCAGGACGAGGCTTCGCCTGTAATTACATGCCCTAAGTGTGGCAAAGGTACGATGCTAAAAGGTAAAACGGCATTCGGGTGTAGCGAATACAAGAATGGATGTGCGTTTAAGGTACTGTTTGAGCAATATGGCAAGGTTCTGAGCGATAAACAGATTTATACCCTTGTTCAAAAGCGGAAATCGCCTAAGATAAAGGGGTTGGTTGTTGATGGTGAAACGATCGACGTTGCATTGGTGTTTGATCCCTCGTTTAATGTAGTGCCCGAAACCAAAAAAGAGACTACCGAAAAGCCTAAAGGGCCATCGTTGTTCTGAAACCTTGCGTTCATTTGTTTGTTGTACTGTTTTATTAATGCGAATTAAGCGCTAAACTGGAGGCTTTGTAATAGTCCTCGATGATGTCATTCCGGCGGAGGCCGGAATCCCTATAGGTTCAGTAGGCACTAGTTAAGGAATTCCGGCCTTCGCCGGAATGACAAACCTATATAAGATAAACTCCAATTGATATTTTCAATGCTTAATTCGCATTAACTAATTACATGCAGATTATGAACTTTACAACCCTCATTGTTGCTCTGCTGTTCTTTTGGACAGGCTTTGTATGTGCCATCAGCTTTATGGAAGCCTGGTTGAAATTCAGGGTTAAAGGCGTCACGCTTGCCATTGGCTTAAGCATCGGAAAGAAGGTCTTTACAGCACTCAATTTGATGGAATGGGCGTTTCTTCTTCTTTATGCTGCCTTGTTTGTATCTGTTCGAAGTTACAGGTTTGAGGTTTTAACTTATCTTTTTGTGAGCATCCTGCTTATACTTGTTATGCAGACGTTCTTTTTACTTCCTCGTTTAAACAAAAGGGTCCATTTGATTGTAGAAGGAACAAGCGTAGAGAAGTCTTTTCTGCATGTTTACTATGTTTCTCTGGAATTGCTGAAAGTAATTCTTTTGACCATCCTCGGATTTTATTGGATGGCTAATCTCTAAAGCCTTTTGTCATTGAAAATTAATATTTAGAAGCATGAAAACTACCGATTTCACTCCCGTATACCCGCACTATTACGATATATTTGCCGAGTCGCGCGACAAAGAGAGCTCGCGCATTATATACTTTGGCGAAGGAACAGCGCTCGAAGAGGTAATTGGCAAAATTACCGGCATCACCACAAATGAGCAGAACGAAGAATACATGACCTTCGAAAATGGCCGGGAAGTTCGTATCGATCGCATCATTAGTATAAACGGTAAGCCAGGACCTGCCTTTGACGAATACAATAACCTGGGAATGGCTTGTATGGATTGTAATTTCTAAGGCGTATTATCTGAACAATCAGGCGCAGGCATTTGCGTGTTTATACATCAAGCCACTCCTTGAAATCCTTTATGCTGTAGCGGCTAACAATTACTTCCTTATCAGAAGCAGGCTTGAGTTCAATCTTCAGCGTATTGTTAAAATAGTTGTGAATGTTGTGAATGGACCTTATGGAGGCTATAAACTGCCTGTTCAATCTGAAGAATTGCTTGGGATCGAATGATTCTTCCAGTTCGTTGAGGGTTTTATCGACCGGGTAATGCGTATTGTCGAATAGTTTGGCAAACACCTGCTGGGCTTCTACATAAAAGTATGCAATATCGGTGAGTTGCAAGGTGAGCAGTCCTTTGGGCGTTTTTACCAGTATCCTCGATTTGTATTCTTTGTGTGCATTCAATTGCTTCAGCACTTGTTCAATTTGCAACTTTTGTGAGTTGAGACTGAAGATACGCCTGTATTTATCGAGACTGTTTTGCAAAGCCTCTTGTGCTATAGGTTTTAGAAGATAGTCAACGCTGTTTACCTGGAAGGCTTTAATGGCATATTCATCGTAAGAAGTAGTGAAAATGACAGGATAGTCGATGTCGGTTTCGGAGAAAATTTCGAAACTGATTCCATCCGAGAGCTGAATGTCCATAAAGATAAGGTCGAGTTCGGGCTTTTCCTCCAGATACTCAATAGTTTCTTCCACGCTACCAATAATTTTCTGAACAGAAATATTGGTATCAATAGCGCTGAGCATCTTGGCTAAACCTTTGGCTGTATGGATTTCGTCTTCAATAATCAGTACTTTCATATGTACACGGAAAGACCACAAAATAAGCAGAATTTGTTGTTTAAGCAACGTGTTGATTAACTTAACAAAATTTAATGCGTGAATTACGCTATTTTGTTAGCTTTTATCAACGGCAGTTTAACGGTAAAATGGGTTTCCGATTGTTCAATCGCCACTTTTGCGGAGCCAATAAGTTCGTATCGGTTGATAATATTTTGTAACCCGATTTTTGTAGACTCAACAATATTTGTCTTTTTCTGAAGGTTGTTGCTGATAATTAGCGTAGTCCCTTCGTTTTCGACAGTAATAAGCAAGGGTTTCCGCTCGGATATGATGTTGTGCTTTACCGCATTTTCGATAAGCAGTTGCAGCGAAAGCAAGGGAAGATGATATTCGAGCATTTCGCTGGCAATGTTGAATTCGATTTTAACGTTATCATCAAAACGTATTGAAATCAGGAACATGTAGGAGTCGATAAAATCGATTTCTTCTTTCAGCTTGGCCAGTTCTTTGTCTTTGCCTGCCAGTATGTACCGGTAAACGTTTGAAAGGCTCCGGGTA
Organism: Bacteroidales bacterium; assembly: GCA_036261135.1. Lineage (GTDB taxonomy): Bacteria > Bacteroidota > Bacteroidia > Bacteroidales > JAAUTT01 > JAAUTT01. Next base: position 7,007 of record DATALJ010000232.1, on the reverse strand, counting down.
TACTGTTCGGCCAGTACAGGGCTTTCGGATATGAGCGATATCAGTGTACTGAACGTATTGAAAAGAAAATGCGGATTGAGTTGGCTCTTTAATGCTTCGTACTTAAACTGGATGTTTTCGCGGTGCAGGATTTCCGTTGCGAGAAGGGTTTCCTTCAATTCGGCTTCAATGGCATCGCGCTGGTTGGTCACTTTCTGTTTCTGAACTTCCAGTTCTTTGTTGAGCGCTTCGAGGTAATCGCGCTGGGTAGAGATTTCGTAGTTCTGTTGTTCAATTTCTTCGTTTTGTTCTTCGAGTATGTGGTTTATCTTTTGTTTTTGCTTGAATAAGCGATAGTAGATGGCTCCAAACCCTGCAGACAAGAGCAATATAATACCGATAACACCGATAAGTGTTTGCTGCTGCCGAAGTTTATATTGCGACTTTTCGAGATGCAGCTGGTTTATTTCGTTTGTGTTATTCAGGATTTTTATTTGGTTGTCTTTTTCGGCTGTTTCGTACTTGGTTTCGAGTTCGAGAATGAGTTTTTGTTTCTGATGGTTATAAATGGTGTCGGAAATGGCATGGTACTTCTGGTAGAAGAGCAAGGCCTTTTGCGGGTTGTTCATTTTCTCATACAGCGACGACATCAGTTGGAAACAATCCATTTTGAGTCGTTCTTCGTTGGCTTTCTCGGCGCAGGTTAACGATTTGTTGATGTATTGTAAGGCAAGCGGCAGGTTGTGTTTGCTGGTGTACAACTCGCATAAGGTCATGTAGCAGTGGCCTTCGCCTTTGATATCGCCAATTCCGCGTCTTATATCAATGCTTTTATTTATGTTGAGGAGTGCGTCCTTTTCTTTACCTGTCATTTGGTATACCGAACCCAGGTTAGCGTACGTTCGCGCCAGATTTCGCTTATCGTTTACCTGCAAGTAAATATTTATGGCCGCCTGAAAGTAGTATATGGTGGAATCGAGCTTATTGAGCTTCACATATACACCTCCAATGTTGTTATAACTATTGGCAATACCCGTTAAGTCGGATATTTCTTCTTTTATTTTGATGGACTGGAAGAAGCGCGACAAGGCTTTACGATAGTCGCCCGTTTCGTAGAATAGGTTACCTATGTTCGATAGGTTTTTGGCGCGATCGGATGTATTGTTGAGCTGGGTGCTCATCTCGTACGCTTTGCTATAGTAGTAGAGGGATTTGGCGTAATCGCCTGTTTGATTAAAGAGGATTCCCAGGTTGTTGTAGGCCTTAGCAATTCCACTCTTGTTGTTTAGTATGCTATCGGTTTCTATCGATTTTGAAAGATGATAGAATGCTTTATTGGTGTTGTCGACATAGGAGTAAGTGAGCCCAAGGTTAAGGTGAGCCAGCGATATGCCGTTTTTGTCATCGTGCGTTTCGGCTAGCTGCAGGGCTTTGTTGAAGCATTCGAGCGATTTCGGGTAATTGGCCTGCGCATCGAATATCCTGCCTTTTGTACTTATTGCTTCTACAAGGTGTGGGTAGCTTTTCAGTTTCTCAAAAATTGTAATCGCCTTGTCAATATAACTGAACGCCTTGTCGTATTCGTAAACATTCAGATAACAATTGGAGGCTTGAAGATATGCTTTTGCGCTATAACCGTCCGCCGGGCGGTTTTTACATAAATCGACAGCTTTTACCGCATATTCCAGTGCTTTATCGGGGTCATTTTCGAAATAAACATCGCTCAGGTTGCACAGCACGCTAATTTTTGCAGTGTCGCTTTTCGATTGTTTGAGCGCAAGTTGTAAGCTATCGGTTTTTGTTTGTCCGTTAGCAGAATAAAATGCAATAAAGGTAAGGCACAGAAGAATAATTCTATTCACTTGTAAGTTATTAAGGAATTTGTTGGATAATGCATTCTGTAAAGCTGAACAGGATGTTATCGGAGAGGCAAAATAAGTGTGTATTAGCGACAGTTCAAAACAAAAAATAATAAACCTGCCGGGCTTTATTCCCGACAGGTTTCCAGTAGTTAGTTAGTAGTTAGCTTATAGTTATTTGGTGTTTTTGCAGTCTATTCTAGTGTATAAGGCAGAGCTGAAGCCAACTAACCGGGTTGCTTCGTATGTGCCGGCACCGGCGTAATCTTTCCGGAAGGTTATAGCATCGGAGAAATAGCACCAGCCATCCTTCCCGGTAAATAGAATGTAGATATACCTGTTGCAATCTTTGTGCGTGGGAATATCAAGTTCATTCTTGGCGATCCACCAGTCGTTGCCGGACTCGAATATCTTGTCGCCAATAATCACTTTGTTAATTTGCTTGATATTTTCGGAATAATCGGCATTTCCCAAAATGGCAGCCTTGATTTTTTCGATAGTTAAATCAGGATCGCCGAATGATTTGGATGGTTTGGAGAAATCTTCGGGAAGTTTCATGTTGCGGGCTTTGTTATCCTTGGCATTTTTAAGTGCTGTTTCGCTGTTGGCCGTTATGGCTGCGCCATCGGCGTTGGTCCAGTCCAGACTTAATGTTCCTGTTGCCGATGGTTCGTCGTATCCAAAGGTAAAGTCGAATTTCATTTCGTGCCTGCGTGGCGAGAGGTTGCTTAACACTTCGGCAAATTGAACGGCATCGAACTGATGAATAGCAATATTCGGGTCGGGAATAATTTCTATCAAGTAATAGCTGTGTTCGCGGTCGCTTTGGTTGGGGGTAAAATCGGGTGTATTGTGGTCGTTTCCGTCTATTTGTATGTTGTAGCGGATCATGTCTTCCTTATCCTTTAGTTTAGCGTTGAAGTAGGCGATGGCATAAACCTTATCCGTTCCCGATACGGATGTTACAAACTGGTTGGGATCTTCTTTGCCGGGAATGATTGGTGTTTTGGAGAAAAGGATCTTTCCAACGTTGTTTTTATGCATGTCGCTAATGTAAAGTTTGCTGTAATACTCACCGCCAATAGCGTTGAATGCTTTGTCGGCGTCTTCTTTCAGCAATTTGGCATTGGCATTATCGTACAAAATTAAAGCAGCAGCTTCGGCTACAAGTTGGGCATTTTTGGCCTTTTCGATAGCCTCATTCTGGTTGTATTTCTTGGTAGAATAAGCATCTTCGATGGTTTTGTTTACGTAAGGCTTGAGCGTACTATTAAAAACGTTGAGGTATTCGCTTCCGTAATTCATCACCAGGGAATACCGGTGGTCGGACGAGAGGCTTTTACCTTCCGATTTGAGTTTGCTTACGGTAGTGGCATAATCGAGCGCTTTAGCACCTTTGTTGTGGCGTTCGGGGTCGCATTCGCCTCTTTCGAGGGTGTAGATGGTTAAATTGGGCTCGCTTGCTTTAATGAGACTGTATTTTTGTTGGAGAAAATCGTCGATTCCGGCCGGCGCATCGGTATTGCTGTTCGCGTCGGCGTTTTGTGAATTGCCGGGATTGGCGTTTTCCTGGTTGTCGTTGTTGGCCGGTGTGCTTGTTTGCGAGCTGGTGCTGGCGGCTTCCGTTGCCTTCTCCTTTGCCTTATTGGCTATGTTTTTCCAGCTTTGCGAAAAACTGATGCTGCATATACCCAGTAAAAATGCAATTGCAAATGTGTTGCGAATTAGTTTTTTCATCTGTAAATAAATTTAGTTTGGATTTCCAAATTCTAAAATTGGAGAACGCCGACGTTTTTTCGTAGTACGGATTGATTGAATGGTAAAAACTGGATGGTGAATGGTTGCTTAGGGAGAGTGATAGGGAAGGGGACGATGTATAGCTACGAAAAAGCTAACGCTGGATAAGCGTGATTTATCTTATGAGTTTCTCCTGTAACCATTTAAACTTTTTCAAACATGTAAAGTGTAAATGTGGAATTCCACTGGTTGCACCAGTGTTTATTCATATTTAATCCTTTCAGGATTGTCGGATAAGAGCTATACCCAGATCTGATTCATCTTTCTGGCTTCAGACAAGCGCATACATAACAGGGCGAAGTAAATAAATACTTCGCCCTGGAAATCTTGAAAGCAAAATGCCTCTTCTATAGCTTGATTACTTTTATCACCTCTGTTTTGTTGTTGGAGGATACGTGTAACAGGTATATTCCTGTAGTTAGCTGCGATACATTAATTTCGCGGATTTTAGATCCTTTAGGTATATTCCCTTCAAGCATTTTCCTGCCGCTAAGATCAAAGAGAATATATTCGGACGCATTCTTAACACTTCCATCTTCCAGCTCAATTATCAGCTTATCCTGCACCGGGTTGGGGTAACAATGCATAACTTCTTTTTTTATGGGCAACACGTAGTCTGGCAGCGCCTGGCAAGTATCTACAGTAACGAAGCTGGTATAAACCACGGTATCATTGCATGCGCCAAATACTTTAACAATCGCTTTATATGTTCCGGAAGTTTTATATGCGTGTTTTATGGTGGAGAAATTAGCGCCACGGAATAGCTGGTTTTCACCATCTCCAAAATCTATACTGATATTTGGAGCATCATATATATTAAATTTTACTTTTTCGTTGCTGCAATACGTACGATATTCGTCTACATAATAACCATTGAAGAAGCTTCCGCTCCTCTTATACTGATCAATAGAGATGGACACGCTGTCGTAAGCTACACTACCGCATCCGTTGGTTGCTTTAACCTTTACTTTATAAATCCCCGCAGCGGTATATTTATGAGCAACAATCTTATATTTCGTCATATCCAACGTTCGTTCTGTAAAATTTGATATTTTGTGGCCATCGCCAAAATCTATTTCGTATGATTTTCCGGCATTTTCCAACGTAAAATAAGCCGAATCGCCAGGACACTTTTTGGTATCGCCTTCAATCAATACAGTTCCTTGCCTAATGGTATTTCCGGTTGCTACCACCACGGTGTCTTTTAACGTGATTTCCTTTCCACTTTTATTTTTTATTTTAACGCTGTACGGATATTTACCAGCCTGCGGGAACACTTTAGAAACCGTGGCTCCCGACAAACTACCATCAGCAAACTGCCAGGAAGTTTCATATTCACCACAATTCAGATCATACGTTCCTTCTTCATAATAATTAGTGAAATCATAATTGGTTGAAAACTGAACTTCATCGCCAGGGCAAGAACGCTTTGGAGTCCTGATTAACTTTGGTGTTAACAGCAGAAGTGTATCTGAAATGGTAACTTTTATAGAGTCGGTTTTCGAATAATTACAACCATTGGTTACGGTCAGTTTTGTGTAATAAGTACCCTCTTTTTTATACGAATGAACCGGAGAAGAAAACGTTGACGTGGTAGAATCGCCAAAGTCCCATTTTACCTTACTTGCATCGCCGAATTGTATAAATTGGATCTCGGTATTTGTATTGGTTACCGGATAATAGGCGGTTAAGTATACGGATATGGATGTATTATTTCCTACCGTTATCGTGTTTTTTAAGGTTGTATCCACTCCACATCCGTTTGTAAGCGTAAGGGAATAGTTGTAAGTTCCTGCAGCGCTATAGGAGGTTGTAGCATACGGGCGGTATCCTTTCTGACCATTTCCAAAATCCCATGTAACCGATGGATAATAGTTGGTTTGAAATGAAACCTGGTCACCGGGACAAAGGGTGCTTGAAAAGGTTGGAAAACTTATCGGTTCAAATTCAGTTTTATTGGAGATGATATGAATGGTATCCACCCTCGAAGCTTTATTTTCGCAATAATTGGTTATTTCTGTTTTTACCGGATAGTTTCCGGATTTAAGATATACATGACCCAGATAGTACTTGTCGTTGGTAAAATAGCCATCGCCAAAATCGACCTTAACTGATTTAATGTTATCGTTGACACCATTGATATTCGCATACACCAAATCTCCCGGGCATGCTTTGTCAGTGGATAAAGTTACGGAACTCACATCAACCGGTTTATCTATAACATGAATGGTGTATTTGAATACGGTGTCGGCTCCGCAACCATTTCGTAAAGTAAGTGTAACCGGATAATTACCTAAGGCTGAATAAACATGATTTACGTAAGCGTAATTCGAGGAATCCTTATCTCCAAAATTCCAGGTCAGCGAAGGAGCTGTTGAACCATAATACTGCAAACTTACATTTGAATTGGGGCAAACATTATCGTCGATGGAGGTACTATTCGTGAAATTGGCCCGAAGATCGCCTTTAATTTCTATGCTATCTTTTAATAAGGTATCCCTGCCGCAATAGTTGGTAACCTTAGCGGTAAGATGATATTTGCCGGTATTTTTAAATAAGTGATTGACGGAAGTGCCAGCGGTTGAGCCGCCATCTTCAAACATCCATTCAACACCTGCTACATTGCCATTAACACTAAATCCGATGAGTTCGTTCGGGCACGCAACATCTTTTCCCTTGCTTACAAGGAGGCTTTCCCACGGATTTGTTTTGGAGACTATTATTGTATTTTTAATTGTGGTATCGCTGCCGCACGCGTTTTGGAATTTTACATTACACAGATAAGTGCCTTCCGTTGCATAGGAATGATTGATATAGCCGGAATTGGAGATTTTTGTTCCATCTCCAAGATCTGCCTCAAAGTGGTAATTGTTTTCGGTGTATATATTGATGTTAAAAGGTTGCGTAGGGCATAGTTTTTTTGTTGAAAGGTTAACATCGAAATACCCTGACATTTTCAGGTTGCCTGTTATCTGGATGGAGTCCTTTATAGTGTCGGTACCACAAAGGCCTTTACCAATCACAGTAATCGCGTACTTACCCGCCTTGGAATAGACGTGTGAATACGAACTGCTTGTGGGAGAACCATCGCCATAATTAAAGGTAAGTTTAGCCCCGTGACTATTGTAACTAACCGATATTTCATCGCCAGGACAAGCTTTCTTAGGATAATCGATATAAATCAATCCATTAACATATGCGTAATTACTTGTATACCCGAGGTATTTATAATCTTTGTCGTACATATAAACGGAAATGGAATGGTAACCTTTCTCGGTAAATGTTACTGACGTATCTTTACTTAGGGTCATTTGATTGTTGTATGAATAATCAAAGTTCCAGCGGTAATATTTCGTTGCCGGATTATTGGCT
>DATALJ010000222.1:0-6666 GCA_036261135.1 Bacteroidales bacterium | reverse complement strand
ACATAGATGTTTCTAGCCCAGATAAATTATATTGGCTCAAATATTTTTTTACATCATAAACAGTCGCACACTTTTTCATTATTTCTTTCAAAAAGTTTGTACTGAGTGCTTTTTTCCCTACTGTGTCATTAATTGCTTTATAATCTTCTGCAAATCCATCGAACACAAGACCCGCCTGATTCATCCCGCCCTGTGGCCAAAAGTTATCAAATCCAACATACATTGCACCATATTCGCCATTATGACCTTTTTCAAACCAAATCCGATCATTTGGATTCCAATAGTCTTCGTTATTTCCCACCATCGTTTTCCCATGCATTGTAATTTTAAACATACTGCAACAAAAAGAACTGGGAATCAAGATAAATCCGAAGAAAACTAATAATATAATCCTTGTGATTAACTTACTTTTTATCATAATGCTCTATGTTTTTTAAATTGGTGCTAACAATTGTATATGCGAACTATTTCGTATATCTCCCATATAGCTACATATAATATATTAGCATTTTATATCGGCTCATTGGCTGTTTATGTTGTTAAAAGTAAATGGTTTTTGCCTAAACGGCAATATATTTTATAACTAATTTGTAGGGTGTAGTTGTAACGCAGGCCACATTCACCTTACGTACTTTTGCCAACAAAAAAGACCTGGTTACCAACACCCAGGTCCTTTTGTTGTTGTGCAGTTGTTATGAGGCAGTGGCAACGGTATTGTCTTCTTCCTGCTGCTTGCGTTTCAACTGTACGTCCTTGATGATGTTGGCATAGGTGTAGTCTTTTACCTTACTACTGTCCTTTTCCTTGTAAATGGCTTTGCCGGTTTTCATCAGGTCGTCGATGGTAGCCCACAAGGTATTGAGCACGCCTATGTTGTTTTTCACCAGGGTTTCGCGTTCCTTCTTTTTGAGGGTTTGCGCCACACTGGCGTCGTTCAGATCCTTGATCAGGGCTTTGAGCTCTGCCTGAACGTCGTCGGTATAACCCTTGGTAACGAGCGCCGACAGGTTGTCGGCAAGGTTCTGCTGCAAGGTACGCAGGCTCAGCACTGCCCCTTCGTCGTTCTTAAGGTTCACGGCGTCGCGCACCTTTTTAATACCGAAATCGTCCGGCGCCATGGTAAGCGTCAATCCGGACTGGGCAGCCTTATCCAGGTAGCGTTCTACCTTATTCAGGAAGTTACGGGTACGCATAAACCCGTCTTTGAGTCTTCGTGTCAGACTTTTTAATTCTCCCGTGAGTTTCTTGGGAGCAATGAGGTCCTCTACCGTCGTAATTTGTGTTTGTACGCCGGCAGCAAAAGGGTCGTTATAATCCTGCGAGAAAGCGATAAAATCGGTCTTGTCGCGGTTAAAACTTACCATGATGAAGGTAGCCAGGAATGGCAATTCTTCGATCCTACATTTAAACGATTTTTCGTCCATTGTCTTTTAAATTAAATTAAACCTATAGATGATTGTTGGTAACGACTGATGATACCCGGAAATTCCCTTTTTTACATCGCTCACCTGCTGGCTGCAACCCGCACCGCTTAGCTGCGATTGGAACCTTGTAGCTGCAACCCGCACCTCGTAGCTGCGATTGGAACCTCGTAGCTGCGATCCGCACCGAGTAGCTTTTGATTGGATATCGTTAGCTTTTGTCTGGCACCTCCCGGCTGCAACCCGCACCAAAAAGTTTGGATCCCGCACCTGTTAGCTTTTGATTGAAACCTCGTAGCTGGATCCCGCACCGAAAAGTTTGGTTCGTCCACCGAATAGCTTTTGTCCGGCAATGGTTAGCTTCCGTTTGGAACCCGTTGGCTGCAATCCGCACCGCGTAGCTTGCGATGGATTATGGTTAGCTTTTATCTGGCACCTCATGGCTGCAACCGGCGGCGAACAGCTTTTGTCGTCGGGTAATCAGCTGGCACCGGAAACCACAGTGTAGCTACCGTAAGCCTGTGTGCTTTGGTACAATTATGTGTGATATGTAAAAGGGATTGTCCGTTTCGTATGCCGTTGTCCTCAGTTGCCGAAGGAACCTGCTTAGCCGGTGATACGGATGGTAGTATCTGGAGTTAGATTACACAGTATTGCAACATCGATGCCTCTGTATGTTATTGCCCGTTTCAATAACTGTTGGTTGATCATATAGAATGTATTAAATTCTTGTTTATAATCAACAGGTTATACGGAATTTTTGAACGGAGGTTACAGGTAGGTAGAAGGGGGCTATGATTGTTTGTATGGGTAAATTTTTGTCCCTTTTTCTACTTTCTTATTATCAGGAAACCTAAGTAGCCCTGTCTGCGGATAGAAGGTATTTTTTATAACCGCTTTACATTATTATAACCTCCGTGGCTAAAATCTACAAATAGCTTGGGTTTTAACTCAAAGTAATACTTCGAAAAAATATTGATCGCTTGCATAAGAAATCCACCACACAACCGGATTCAAAAAATATACCCAAACTTCAATTCGCCATACACATTCTTGTTGTTATTGCTTTTGGCAAGTGTAAACTCAATAGGGCCTAACACCGTTCTCACACCGGCAGCTATACCGATACTTGTATATTTCTGGCGAGTACTCATGAGGGCGTCGAGGGTAGTAGAAACGCCGGCGAGGTTTGTTTTGAGCGTAAGGAATCGGTCTTTCCACGGCTCGAAACGAAAATTCAAGCCCACGGTATACACGTAGCGCGACATCACCGCCATAAACCGCATACCATCGAACGGAAATACAATCTGCTCGCCATGGATAAATCCCCCCAAGAAATAATTGTAAGTGGGTGGACACTTTTTGGACGGACTAATACCAATATTGAAGCTGGGAATAAGAACCACTCTCCTTTCGAGCGGGATGTATTCTGTAAAATTGGCCACCATACACCAGTAAGCCTTATCGAAATCGTACCCATTGAAATACCTTGAGCCTAATACATATTTTACTTCGGCGAAGAAATTAATGCCAACGATGGGAAACGCCGTGCGGTCCTGCGTATCGAACCGGACCCTTGAGTACAAGGATATGTCGCGCTGGTTGAAGTTGATGGTATCATCTACTTCAATATCCTTGCTGAACTTGAAATATTCGCCCTGAATCCCGGTTTTCAGCATAAAAGCATTTGAAAATGCAGAATACAGATCAATTTCCGACAGGTAATGCTCAATGTTGTATATGCCTTGTAAAAGACCCTGCGGATTGTAGTTGCGGCCTTGGAAAATATTGTAAGAGAGCCTGGCGTTAACGCCAAGGTTAGGATGAGCCAATGTGTGAACATTGTACTGCACGGCAGCACCCGGGAACTGGCCCACCTTGGCATCAATCAACAGCTTGGAACCATTGAGGAATAAATTGCGGTCCGTGTAGCTCAACAACAGGTTGATGCGCCGATAAGGATCGTAACGGAAACCAATGTCGAAAAAGTTATAGTGCTGCTCTTTACAGCGCAAGGTAAGTATATACCCCTGCTTGTCGGGACTTATCTTGTAATTAACCCTTTCGAAACAACGCGTACCATACAAACGGTCAATGCCGCACTCAATTTCGTTGAGGCGCACCCAGCCACTGTCGACAATCTCGAAATTACCTTTGACGAGATTCAGCGGCACTTTCTCAAGTCCCTCGTACCGAATGGCATTGATATGGATGGAATCGATTTCGAAGGGATGTGTTCTCGTCTTAACAACGGTTTGCATGTTATTGAGCGAATCGGCCAGTTTCTTTAGTTCGGGAAGCATCGCGCGGGCTGCTTGTTCGCCATTGTAGATCAACGAATCCATTTTATCGAAACTGAACATGGTATACGTAGAAATATTGGGCTTGATGAGGTAGTTGCACAGCGAATCCTGTTTGAGGTTAGACATGGCGCCCTGAGCGCTCGACACCTGGTCCATTATTTTAAAAATGGTGTTGAGATCTTTCTTCTTGTACAACCCCGCAGATACATCAACGCCAATGATGATATCGGCACCCATATCGATGGCGTCCTGTACCGGAAAATTCCGGACAATGCCACCATCTACCAACAAACGACCATCCAGCTCCATAGGACTAAAAAACGACGGTATAGCCATGCTGGCGCGAATGGCATCGGCCAGAAAACCACTTTTGAGTACCACCGGACTCACGGTTTCAATGTTGGTGGCCACGCACCGGAAAGGAATGGGTAAACTATCGAAATTATGGATGGTGTGTGCAGGCCAGGTATAATGCGAAAGCATAGCGGAGATCTTCTGTCCGTTTACCATTGAATTGGGCATCACAATATGGAACCCATCCATGGGAAATTCAAGCAATTGCCGCTCAAATTCATTCTTCTCCTCCACGGATATGTTCTTCCGTTGAATCCTGTCGCCCAGCAATTCTTCCCAAACAAGGCTCCGAACGATTTTTTCAATCGTGCCAGCCGAATAACCACATGAGTATAATCCGCCAATAACGCTGCCCATGCTTGTTCCGGAAATGTAATCGATGGGCATCTGCACCTCTTCCAATACCTTTAACACCCCAATGTGCGCCAGGCCTTTCGCTCCTCCTCCACTCAGCACCAAACCTATTTTAGGACGCGTTGCTTTTTCTGTCTGACCCAAAACAATACTTTGGAAAGCTCCTAAAAGCACTAGCAACAGCAATAGTCTGGATGTATTGGTACGTTTCATCGTGGTTATAATTCCGTATACCTAAAATTATAAACTATTTTGGAGAAACGGTGTATTTGAAATAATAATCGGCGGAATACGCTAAGATTATCCTTCGTGTCTCTTAGCGTCTTGGAGTCTTTGTGGCATATTCTTTTTATGAAACCCACAACTTTCGCAAAAACATTTTGTTTGTTCCAATTGATTACTTTTGCAGCTTTAATAACCAAAAATAAATAATTATGAACAAACACAGTTTCAACGGCAGGAGGTCGTTTGCGTTCCGACAATGGTCGCGCAAGCCGTATGCCGTATTTTCGAGTTTACGATTGCTCATTAAAATCAGCGTGCTGAGTGTGGCTTACACCTTGGTAAATCCGGTTCAGGAATGCAAGGCTCAGAGCGATTCCACACAAGTAAGCAAAATAATCGATTTGGACGAAGTAGAGGTCAGCGGTCAGCGAGCGCCCGAAGTGTACTCGCAAGTTGCACGAACGGTTACCGTAATTACTAAACGCGAAGTTGAGCAAGCGCCTGCCCAAAGCATCAACGAGTTACTCGAAAACATCCCACAGGTAGACATCCGGCAACGGGGCACCAACGGCGTACAAGCCGACATCTCAATCCAGGGCGGATCATTCGATCAAACCCTCATCCTTCTCAACGGTTTCAATCTCAGCGACCCGCAAACAGGGCACTACAACCTGAATCTTCCGATTAACATTCAAAGCATCGACCGCATCGAGGTTTTAAAGGGACCTGCTTCGCGCGTATTCGGAACCAACGCTTTTTCGGGAGCAGTAAACTTTATAACAGGCGATAATCCGAACAATGAAATAAGCGCCTCTTTAACGGCTGGCCAATACGGATTATACAACGGAGCCTTTTCAGTTAACCGGAAAGCCGGACGATTCACTAACTTCATTAGTCTTTCCAAAAGTCATAGCGACGGTTATATACCCAACACCAACTATAACCAAATAAACGCCTATTATCACGGCAATGTAGCCTTCGATAAAAGCAAGCTACACCTCCTGTTCGGCTACAACGAAAAACAATTCGGCGCGAACGACTTCTACTCGGCGCGTTTCCCCGATCAGCAGGAAAGCACCAGTACATGGTTTACCGGCATCAAGTTCGAAACAGGAACGAACATTAAGCTAACCCCCAGCATATATTGGCGGAGAAACTACGACCACTTTAAAATATTAGTAGGCAATGCCTTTTCGCACAACTATCATTACTCGGATGTGTATGGGGCCAATATCAACACGGTAATTCAAAATACAATCGGAAAAATGGCGATTGGCTTTGATTACCGGAACGAAATCATATACAGCACCAATCTCGGAAAACCGCTCGCACAAAGCGATTATATTACCGTGAAAGGTAAACGCGGTGTGTTCTACACCAAAAACGATTCGCGCGAAAACTACAGCCTTTTCCTGGAGCAGAATTATCTCACAGGTAACTTTTCAGCCTCTGCAGGTGTGATGGCTAACAAAAACTCAAAGCTCGACAATATTGAATTATACCCGGGTATAGATATGAGCTACCGGATATTCGGTAACAGCAAATGGTTTGCATCCATAAACCGCTCACTTCGCCTGCCAACCTTTACCGACCTGTACTACCAGGGCGTACAAAACGTGGGTAACCCCGACCTTAAACCCGAAACAGCCTGGACATTTGAAACAGGTGTTAAAGCCGGCTTTACAGGAATGAGCGCATCGCTTTCGTGGTTTCACCGCTGGGGTAAAGACATTATCGACTGGATATGGCTCGCAAACGAACAAAAATGGCATACCGAAAACTGGACCACGCTCAATACAGATGGTATAGAAGCTTCGGTTTCGATTAACCGGGATTTACTACCTTCGGCTATGCGGTTTATACAAAACATACAGGTTTCTTATGCATTTACCAATATCAGCAAGTCAACCGGCGAGTTCAACTCGTATTACGCGCTCGACAACCTGAAACACAAACTGGGCATTAACGTTTCACATAACGTCACCAAGAGATTAAGCGCCAATTGGAAC
>DATALJ010000214.1:0-1890 GCA_036261135.1 Bacteroidales bacterium | reverse complement strand
ACTAGAAGCTGAGGCTTTGCGCCAATACCTCAGTCTGAAACCAGAATACAGAGATGCATATAAGCAGTTAATCCTGTTCCCTGTTCAGGCCATGGCCAATATATACGAAATGTATTATTCACAAGCCATGAACCTTAAGCTTTATGCCGAAAATAACCCACAAGCTAATGAGTGGGCCGACAATGTAGAACGCACTTTTAAACGCGATGCCGAATTGGAAAACGATTACAACAAAGTAATGGCCAATGGAAAATGGAACGGAATGATGACACAGAAGAAAATAGGCTATACCTCGTGGAATGATAATTTCAGAGCCAATAAAATGCCTGACGTCAAAAGGATTGAATCGCCTGAAACTGCAGTGGGCAACTATGTATTTGAGCCAGGCAACGGCTACATTTCAATAGAGGCTGAGCATTACAATACCCTAAAAGACGCTGTTAATGCCAAGTGGACTGTTATTCCATACATGGGGCGCACTTTGAGTGGAATAGCCGTTATGCCTTATTCACAGTCGGTAAATGGAGCATCCATATCATATAAAATGAAACTTCCGGCGGATGTAAAATCCGTTACTGTTCATGTAGTTGTAAAATCTACGCTGGCTTTTATCAATCTTGAGGGCCACAGGTACAAAGTTGGTTTTAACGGTGGCGAAACGCAAACCATCAATTTCAATTCGGATTTGAACGAAAAGCCACAAAACATCTACTCTATCTTTTTCCCAACTATTGCCCGTCGTGTGGTTGAGAAAAAGGTAGAATTGAGCATCCCTGCAAGTGACGATGGAATGCAGGTGCTAACCCTCTCCCCTCTTGATCCAGGAATTGTATTCGAGAAAATTGTTGTGGACTTTGGCGGGTATAAAAACTCTTATCTGTTTATGGACGAGTCAAAGAGTAAAAGGTAAACTGCGCATATACCAGGATTTAGCAAAATATCATGTTATTGATTAGCAACTAGATACGTAGGTAGATTTAAACTTGTTAGATTAAAAGAAAGTCTTGAAATTGCGAAGAAAATCTTTAAATTCAAGGCACATAATAGATAAAAATATGAAAATTGTTGATAACGGATTAAAACTCATTAGAAGAAAGCTTCTCTCAATAAAAGTAACAGCGAAAATTATATTTTTTGTAACAGGAATTGCTTCCACCATATGGTTTCTGGCACGCGTTATACCTAAACCATCAAGGGCGGGATATCCATGCATGAAAGCTGCTGCACCTGTAATGTCTGGTTTTATACTTTGGCTGCTTTCATTAACAGGATTGACTATATCTTTTAAAAAAGCTGTTAAGGCTGCTAAAGAATCGAGATATCTTATTGCTACTGCATTTGGAGTATCTGGAATCGTGCTTTTGTTGCTTTTTTACCTTAATGATGCCAGAAATATTTACGCCCATTCAATGCTGGTCAATACTGAATTGCCCGATAAACCCAATTCTCCAATGGGTAAATCTTATGGTATATTTCCGGGTAGAGTGGTTTGGGCCTATAACCGCTCAGCAACTAACGATACATGCCCTAACACACCCAATGATGCATATTATCTACCCACCAACAATAATCAGGATACTATAAATAAAATGGCAGACGATGCTGTGAAATCTTTATCAGGTAAAAAAACAGTTAAAGAAGCCTGGGATGCTATAATAAAAGATTTTAATCTTCGTAAAACCGGTAAAGCTAAAGGATATGCAGATGGGCAAACATTCTTTTTTAAAATTAACAATGGGCAAGCCGGATGGGCAATAAATATGAGAACTTTAGCAGAATCACGTACCAGGGTCCCAATTTCGGGCACTACTCCATCATCGGTAGTAGCTTTTATTCGCCAGTTGGTTGATAGTTGCAATGTTCCACAGGAGAAAATTATTATTGGTGAAC
>DATALJ010000206.1:0-35947 GCA_036261135.1 Bacteroidales bacterium | reverse complement strand
CGGAACGCCAACCTATGCGGAAGATCTGGCCCGTGCAATACTTACAATTACCGATAAGCCAAAGGATAAAATCGAACCCGGAATTTATCACTATTCCAACGAAGGTGTTTGCAGCTGGTTTGACGTAGCGTGGGAAATTGTGAACTACGCCAATAAGGCCTGTCGCGTAGAACCCATTGAGACAAAAGAATACAAAACGCCCGCACAAAGACCGATGTACAGTGTTTTGAATAAACAAAAAATAAAAGATAAATTTGGTGTAGAAGTTCCTTACTGGAAAACAAGTTTACATAAATGTTTAAATATTCTTACAAACAATTAACGATATGAGTAACGAAGATATGAAGGAAGTGGTGAAGAAGAAAGCACAAGTATGGCTTTCGGAGTTGTATGACGCAGGAACACGCAAAGAAGTCCAAAGACTAATGGATACCAACGAGAATGAGCTTATTGAATCGTTCTACCGCGATCTGGAATTTGGTACCGGTGGTTTAAGAGGTATCATGGGCGTTGGCACCAACCGTATGAATATATACACGGTGGGAATGGCCACGCAAGGGCTCTCCAATTATTTGGTCAAAAACTTCAAACACCTTCCCGAAATCAAAGTTGCCATTGCTTATGATAGCCGCAATAATAGCCGCCTGTTTGCTGAAACAGCTGCCGGAATATTTGCAGGCAACGGTTTTCAGGTGTACTTGTTCGACTCACTGCGCCCTACGCCAGAATTGTCATTTGCTATTCGACACTTGAAGTGCCAGAGTGGGATTGTACTAACTGCATCGCACAACCCTAAAGAATACAATGGCTACAAGGCTTATTGGGACGACGGAGGCCAGGTGGTTGCTCCTCACGACACAAATATCATCGCTGAAGTAAACAAAATTACAAGCATCAGCGATGTTAAGTTTAACGGACCTAAAGAAAATATTCACATTATCGGCAGTGAGATTGACGAAATCTATACAGATGAAATCAAAAAGCTGTCGCTCTCGCCCAAAGTTCTCAGCCGCCAGAGCCAGATGAAGATTGTTTATACGCCTATTCATGGTAGTGGCGTTAACCTTGTACCCAAAATCCTGGGGAAATTGGGCTTTAAAAACATCATCCATGTTCCGGAACAGGATATTCCTGATGGCAACTTCCCAACGGTAATTTCGCCAAACCCCGAAGAATCGGCCGCTTTAAATCTCGCATTGCAGAAAGCCAGAGAAAACGACGCCGACCTGGTTATGGCCACCGACCCGGATGCCGACCGTGTTGGTATTGCAGTAAAGAACAAATCGGGCAATCATATTCTGCTTAACGGAAACCAGGCTGCATCTATTCTTTTGTATTATCTACTCACCAAATGGAAGGAAAATAACAAGATAAAAGGCAAAGAATACCTTGTAAAGACCATCGTTACAACAGAGCTTATAGCCGATATGGCCAAGACCTTTAATGTTCCTTGTTACGATGTGTTAACCGGCTTCAAATTCATTGCCGAAGTAATCAAAGAGAAAGAAGGCAAAATGAACTTCATTGGTGGTGGCGAAGAAAGCTACGGTTATCTTGCCGGAGAGTTCGTTCGCGACAAGGATGCCGTAATGTCGTGCGCCTTAATAGCCGAAGCTGCCGCATGGGCGAAGGATCAGAATTTGTCGATGTACGATCTGTTGCTTGATATTTACCTGAAATTTGGTTTTTACAAAGAATCGTTGCTTTCTGTTACTAAGAAAGGAAAAGCAGGTGCCGAAGAAATTGCCCAAATGATGGAAGCTTTCAGAAAGAATCCTCCCAAAACCCTTGCTGGTTCTGAAGTTATCATGTTGAAGGATTACCAATATCAAAAATCATATAATCTCACAGATAACTCAAGTACCGCTATAGATCTACCCAAATCGAACGTTCTCCAGTTCATAACCAAAGATGGATCAAAAGTTTCGGTGCGTCCCTCAGGTACAGAGCCAAAAATCAAATTCTACTTTGGTGTAAAAGAGAAACTGAATGCTGCATCGGAGTTTGAAGTGGTTCTTCAAAAAGCGAACAACAAAATCGATAAAATCATTGCTGAGCTTAATCTAAAGTAGAATGAAAAGCTATCGTAAGGAATTGTGGTTCAATTTACCAACCCGCCGTGGGTTGGTAAATATCACACGCGAGGTTGAAGTTTGCCTGGCCGAAAGCGGCATTAAAGAAGGTTTAGTGTTAATTAACGCAATGCACATTTCAGCAAGTGTTTTTATCAACGATGATGAATCGGGCCTCCATCAAGACTTTGAAGTTTGGCTTGAGAAACTGGCCCCCGAAAAACCTTACTCGCAATACAAGCACAATGGTTACGAGGACAATGCCGATGCTCATTTAAAAAGAACCATCATGGGAAGAGAAGTTGTAGTGGCAGTTACCGAAGGACAACTTGACTTTGGCCCTTGGGAACAGATATTTTACGGCGAATTCGATGGTAAAAGGAAAAAACGCGTTTTGGTAAAAATTATAGGCGAATAGAATAAAGCTTTTTTTGCATCCAATTTTCAATTATCTTTAAGTCCAGCAAAACGGTTCTCTTTTAATTTTTGTTTCTATGTTTAAACTGTTTATTAGGGTTTTTCTGATAACCATACCATTTACAGCCACCTTAGCTCAAAACATTCCAACTATCAAGGATGCTTATATCAAATTGAATAAAAGGAATTTCGAAGGGGCGATACACGATTTCAACAGAATTTTAGGTTCATCGCCCAATAACACCGAAGCGTTATGCGGACGTGCCGAGGCGAAGTCGAGTATCGGTAATTACGAAGATGCGCTAAAAGATATTAATCAGGCTATAGCGCTCGAATCCAGTAATGGCAAGGCTTATTGTGTAAAAGGAGACATTCTTTTTTTCCAGAAAGATTACCAGGGAGCCGCTAAACTATACAATGAAGCCCTGTCAAAGCCCAACGCTCCTTCAGCTGCGATTATTGGCAAATCCAGAATTGCAAGCCAGGCAGGCAATACCAAAGAGGCTTACAAACTTTTAGACGATGCAATAGAAACTAAGCCGGGAGATGCCGATTTATATTATGCCAGAGGGTTATTAAACAATGGGCAGAAAAGATATACAAAGTCTCTGCAGGATTTTGATAAGGCCATTGCGTTGAACCCTGAGCAAAATACCTTTGGTATTTATTTTAACAGAGGATTGGCAAATTTTAACCTCGAAGAATATGCCGATGCCATTACCGATTATACCAAAGCTATTGAGATTGATCCAACCAATGCAACCCCATACAACAGCCGCGGCATAGCATATTACGAGCAGGAAAGTTATAAAGAAGCGATAGCCGACTTCCTGAAATCGTTAGAGATAAGTCCCAATAATGCAGGAACTTTTTATAATCTTGGAATGGCTTATAATAAAGAAGAAGACATTGACAATGCCTGTTATTATTTCAACAAATCATGTCAGCTAAAAAATACGAATGCTTGTAAAATGATCGTTTTAACTTGCCCTGAATATAAAAAATAACTATTTCAGGTTAGTTTTAAGATGAAGAACCGCATGGGCTATTCGCTGGTATTGCATTTTAGAGAAATAGCACCGGCAAATATCCGAAGAATACGACATTATATTTTTTGAAGACGGATTATAAAGCGCGCCCTTGGGATCCTTTAAACTTTCGTCGGAAAATAAACAATCAGCATTTACCATCCCGAATATATTGGGGTCCGCTTCAGTATCGCAACACAAATCCCCTGCCTTATCACAGTTATCTCTGGCAACATCTTCTCGTCCAAAGGCTGTTTCGTGGGTATGATATAAATTAAAGAAGTGCCCCAATTGATGAGACAACTCACTCCCCTCTATAAAATATTTAGTAAGAAAAATATAATTCCTGGAAGAAGCTGGCATATAAGTATATCCTTTCACCGCATTCTTAAAAGGATCGAACACAGCTGTAGCCAGATAAATGTTGATTACGTCTTTGGTGGAATTAGATAATGTTAAAGCATTCTCATTTCCTCCTGCCTGAATATTGTCAAATTGATAGTTTTCTACGTAGTTAACCGAACATATATGAAACTGTAATCCAATAGGGGAAAACTCTGTATTCAAACGGGCAATTGCGTCATCAATTTGATTGGTGGTAACACCTGCACGTTTTAACGAATCCAATACCACATAAAAAGCAACTGAAAGGTTCCTGTTAACCTTTGGCAAACCCTGTGTCGGAGTCAATGCAGGTATACTTAGGGTCGATTCCAGTTGAATTTGATTGGCCAGTACTGTTGTTCCACACCATTGAGCGGTGATATTAAAATGAACAACGGTTAATGTTATGAATAAAATCCAGGCTTTCATTATAAGATTGTATTTTAATTTTTTAATTCTTTATTATTCCGTGCTTTCTTCGGTATCCACATCTTCAAGCGAACTAAGTGTACCGATTATCCTAAACTCTGTTCTTCGATTCTGATCGCGTCCCTCAGGATTATCCGAACCATCCGGCTTAAAGTTTGGAGCTACAGGGCGTTCGGCTCCATAACCCAGAGCAACCAGCCTTTTCTTTGAAACTCCTTTACTTATCAGGTAATTAACCACATTCTCTGCACGTTCCTGCGAAAGCTTTTTGTTGTATTCATAATTACCCAGACTATCGGTATGTGCACTTACTTCCACGATAATATCATCGGCTTTATTTAAAAGCTCAAGTAAAGTGGTATCAATTGCGTTCTTGGCTACTTGCGACAATTCGGACTTATCAAATTCGTAATACACATTCTTAAGAACAATAGGCTTGTCGGTCAAAATATTCACCCAAATGGGAGGCATTTCTACTGTAAACGAAAAGTTCAGTCCATCGGTCGACAGATTAACCTGCTCGTTGAAGTACTGAAAACCTTCCATTTCAAACTTATAATCTTTATCAGGTAACAAGTTAAAGTGGTATACGCCATCTTCCTTGGTGGTATCGCGATCGATAAAGATCTTTTCCTTTGTCTTCTTATCGATCATATACAATGCAAGAACAGTACCTTTTAACGGTTTAATGGTTTCTTTCATTGCCATGAGCTGCGATTGGTCTAAATCTTTTCCAATCTTACCTTTCTCGGCAGGATAAACGGTACCAGTAACTGCAAGTCTTATAAAATCAGTCCATTTATATTGAAAAATATCATCGCAACACGAAGGATTCCGCAAACTATTGCTTCCGGGACGGTTAGAAACCATAAAGCCATCCTCCCGATTTGGACTTATTGTGAAATACAGATCGTCGTAGCTTGTATTAATGGGATAACCGGCATTCTGCACATCGTACCATTTACGGAGCTCGCCCAGCGATTTGTAAACATCGTATCCTCCCAAACCAGGTCTTCCATTGGAGCTGAAATACAATGTACGGGTAACAAGATCATAATAAGGAGTCATTTCATTTGCCGATGAATTGATTTTGTTACCAGCATTTTTGGGCGCGAGATAATCTTTCTTCTTTTTGTCGTAAATAGTATACCAGATGTCAAGTCCACCTCTGCCTCCGGGCCTGTCAGACGCAAAATACACGATTTCCAGATTGGATCGTGCTGCATAACCAACCGTAGGCTGAGTTGATGTATAGTTAGGGTCGTTAACAAGGCTATTCAGCTTCTGTGGTTCGTCCCACCCGCTGGCCGTTTTATTGGCTACATATAATTGACAAATCATTTTGCCTGTAAAGCTATTCTGGGCGCACCGTGTAAAATAAAAACGTTTGCCATCGCGCGATAATGCACCATTTCCGGTTTCTACTCCAGGAATATTAATAGGTTCACCCAAGGATTGGCCGCCAACCCAGTCATTTCCTTCCTTATGGGCTTCATACAATTGGCGAACGGGTATTTTAGAAGTATCGTCGCGGGTAAAACGGCTCACAGAATCCATGCGCAACGATCCGTAATATATCTCATTGTCGTTAACAGGTATTGGCGATAGCTCCACATGCATACTGTTAATTGACTGGTTCATGGGATCGATCTTGATCTTAAGTGGCGCCTTTATAAGTGTTGGTGCCAGATCGCAACCCGCAATCTCTTCTCTTACAATGGTAGAATTAATGTTAGGGTCTTTTACAAACTTCAATTTACGTTGAAACTTTGTAAATACTTCCTTGGCTTCAGGGTATTTACCCTGCGCTTTCATCGATTGAGCCTGATAAAACAATGCTTGAGGAAATCTATCGGACCATTCCTTATAAACTTTAGTGAATTGTTTTTCAGCTTTTTGATAATCCCTGGAAGCAAAGTACAATTCAGCAAGACGGTAATTCAATTCGGCATCGCGTGGCCGCATTTTACAATAGGGTTCCAGAAAATCGACAGCTGAATACGTATCGCCCAGGCGGTCGGCGTTTTTACCAAAATTCTTTAGCTGATTAGCCGTAAGCCCCCGGGTATCAATTTGAGCCAGTAAACTGCCCGATTGAAACACTAATACGAAAATCCAAAATAGTTTAAATTCTTTCACAGGGTATGGTAAAGGTTTTAATAATTGTACTTAGGCTTTTATAAATGATAGAGATTTCGAACGCTCCACGTTTATTGGTAAACTGGTTAAGCGGAGAAACATTTATATCGTACGACATTTGGAACTGGAAATTACTAACCTGTGCTCCAAACATCAGAACCATTGCATCAACAGTTTTAGTGAGGCCGTTTCGAACATACAAGCCACCCTGAACTTCTCTGATATTAAACTGGTTGCCCGGTATTGCCATTCCAACAGAGCCGCCCATAAGAAAATCTCTTGACCCAAGCAGCGTATTCACCATAAAACCGGGAGTTACAAATAAATTTTGCTTCAATATGGTTTTAACACTTGCACTAAAACTGCCTGCAACAGGAATCCTGCTATCATCGTCATCTAAAAATGTTTTTTTTGGATTATTGAGATGATGAAACGCAATGCCTATCTGAGGTTCAAAAATCTGGATTTTTCGTTTCCAAAGCAAACCTACGTTTATATCAAGATAACTTGCCACATCGTTATTCAACGACGATACAGAACCAAAGCCAGGTATAAAAGTACCCGTTTCATTGTTCCAATCTCCCGGACGGGACAGATTATTAAAATCGATTTTGTTCAACACATAGCCAATTTGCAGGCCACCTGTAAATTGATTATTGTTTATGGTACGGTGGTAAGAACCTGAAAAATAAATCTTGTTGGTTTTAAGTGCCGAATAATTTGAATTATCATTTACCACACAGAATCCGCCACTAATGTGGTGCTTCTTTATATAAAACTGACGGTCGTAACTGGCCGACAATGTTCGATATGGCACATTTAAAGACCGCCACTGATCGCGATAGTTGGCAACAACCCGCCAGTCGCCGTCAAAATTGCCGGTTTCAGCTGGATTTAATGTTAGCGGGCTATTAAATACCTGGCTAAAGTGAGTATCCTGTCCAAAAGCATGTTGGTTAGCAAATAGTAACAGGCATAAATAAATAATAGTAAAATTACCTTTCAAAATACTCAATGTTAATTAGATGAAAAGGACTTAATAATGATTAAAGCTGTAAATATTTGAATGATTGTTGATTTATCAATCTTTATTTATTTTACTATATTTAGCAATATTTTGTTTCATTTACTGCCAAGATAAATAAATTTAGAAAACTGGGAATCAAATTTTAAGAACATTTTTATTTTTTTTCGTATAAAAATAAACAATCTCCAAAAATATCATTGGAATGAA
Organism: Bacteroidales bacterium; assembly: GCA_036261135.1. Lineage (GTDB taxonomy): Bacteria > Bacteroidota > Bacteroidia > Bacteroidales > JAAUTT01 > JAAUTT01. The sequence continues at coordinate 28,244 of DATALJ010000206.1, read as the reverse complement.
AATAGCTAACAAACTAACTATCTGCGCTATAATAGGGTTAAATTATTTTTCGGCTTTTTCCCAGGTGGTAGCAGACTTTACAGCTGACAAAACCCAAGGTTGCCCTCCTTCGTTAAAAGTAACATTTACCAACAAAAGTACAGGACCGGGAACATTAATTTACCTTTGGGAATTTGGGAATGGAAATACTTCCACTGAAACAAGTCCGCAGGCACTCTTCAGTTCAGCAGGCAAATTCCTTGTTAAGCTCACTGCCACAAGCAACGGAGTTAGTAATACAAAATCATTACTTATTACGGTATTCAACCCTCCAATAGCTGAATTTTCGGCCAGCCAGAAAGGTTGCGTTCCGTTCTCGAGCCAGTTTACCGATCTCTCTACAAAAGGCGATGGAGATATAGTTCAATGGAACTGGGATTTTAGTAATGGACAAACCGCCAATATTAAAAATCCGCTTATTGTATTTACAGACGAAAATGTTTATTCTCCAATTCTTATTGTTACTGATAATAATGGATGTACAGGTTCAATAAGGAAAAATAATTATATTGATGTAGCGAATAAACCAACCGTAAGCTTTGTAACGTCGCCATCTGCTATTTGCAAAGTTCCTGCAACGGTAAGTTTTCTTAATAGTTCAGCAGGGAAGGGTACATTAACCTATGAGTGGAATTTTGGAAATGGCTCAACAGGTACCCAGAAAAACCCTATTGCTGTTTATGATAACTTTGGTATTTACAATGTCTCGCTCAAAGTAAACTCTAGCTACGGTTGTTCCAATACCATTACAGTTCCGGCCGTAAACGTAAATAAAATTGATGCAGTTGGAGAATTAACTCAGAACAGCCGTGTACTTGCCACTACAGATTATGCATGTGCCAGCGAAATCGTTTTCACGAATAAATCCATTGGGACAGAGAGCTGTTACTGGGACTTTGGAGATGGTAATGTTGCTTTTGATAAAACAACCTCTCATGTATATAACAAAGCCGGAACATTCAATGTTAAGTTGATAGCTTCGCCCGGGAACTCATGTGCCGACACTGCCAAATGGACGCTTACCATAGAAAAGCCCTCGGCTAATTTCAGCTATACACCAACCGCCTCGTGTTCCGAGCCCATTCTTGTAAATTACTCAAACCTATCTACTGGTGCGGCATCCTACTTATGGACCTTCCATGACAAATCAACAGCAACAACACAGAATGCCAGTTTTACCTATACCATGAGTCCCGACAAGGATCCTTATGTTATTCATGAGACGAAAGATTTCCCAGTTACTTTAAAAGTGACAAGTACGCATGGTTGTGTCGATTTTATAACAAAAAACTTTTCGATAACAAAACCTACTGCATTATTCTCAACAGATTCTGTAGAAGGGTGCGCACCATTAACGGTCAATTTTTCGGAAAACAGCATTTCGAAAGAAGAACCCATTACTTTACGTAAATGGATTTTCGGCGATGGAACCGATGCTACCACCACACAATCCATTAGCCAGCATACGTATAACACTCCAGGCGTTTACAATGCAAAGCTTGTTGTATCCACTGTAAATTGTAAAGATACTTCGTACAATATTACCATCAAGGTAGGCCAGATACCTCAACCTGATTTTCAGATTACATCGCCCACCTCATTCTATTCCTCACAACCTGTCACCATTAACGACCTTACGCCGGCAGGTTCCAATATCGATTACTGGAGCTATAGTATCAATGGTGAAAAAGTAACAACATGCAGTAATTCTAAAAATGTTTCCTACTTATACCAAACAGATGTAGGCCAACTTCCGGTTACACTTACAGTAGGCAGCAATGGTTGCTACAGAAGTAAAACTGTTGACAATGCCGTAACGGCATTAGGCCCTATAAGCATGTTTTCGTACAATATAGACTGCGCAGCTCCTCTGGTTTATAACTTTACAGGAGTTCCCAAAGGAGCTACTTCGTATGAATGGGATTTTGGAGACGGAACAGCACTGGTAAGCAATACGCTTACGCCATCTCATACGTATAGTACACCCAATGATTATACAGTTAAATTAACGACCTTCAATAATGGTTATTCATATACCTCATCTCAAATCATATATGTAAGGCAACCTAATGCGCAGCTCACAGCAAATACAGAGGTTTGTGCCAATACTCCACTTAAATTGAATGGGAAAAATTCACATCCGATATTTAGTACCTGCGGCGATAAGTATGTGTGGGATTTTGGTGACGGAACACCTAAGATCGTATCCGGTATCGATTCGCTGAATCATATATTCAAACAACGCGGTACATACACCGTTGTTCTTAAAGCCTTATACGAAAACGGTTGTAGCAGCAGCGTTTCGAAATCGATACGGGTTTACCAGCCATATGCAACGCTTAAAGCCGACACAACTAAGGGTTGCAACGGCCTGGTTGTTAACTTTACAGACAAATCAACCGCCGACGTTCATGCATTAACATCAATTACATGGGCTTATGGTGATGTTTCGGCCGAAGAGAGCAGCGCTCCCGGAGCTACTAAACAGCACCCATACACTTTACCAGCAGGAGAATATGCATATAGTTTCCCTGCATCCATACGTGTAAAGGATAATTTCGGATGCGAAGGCACCAGTTCAGTCAATATAGGCATTTCGCAACCTTTCGCTGATTTTTCTTCACTTGGATTAACCAGTCTGTGCACAAGCGATTCACTACGTCTCATAAGTACTTTCCCTAGCCCCGACAGCGCTGTATGGAATATGGGAGATGGAAAAATTGTACGCTCACTAAAAAATCCCTTTGCTTATAAATACTCAAGCGCAGGCAGTTATGGTGTAAGTTTGAAAATATATAAATTCCATTGTGTCGCCCTTACCGAAATGCAACCCGGGTTCGTGACTGTACAAAAAGCTAATGCCCAATTTTCGACCACAAGCGCCATTTACGATTGTCCAATGGGTATACCGTTTGTTCACGATGGCGTTATGAGCCCTGTCGACTCCGGACGCTGGTATTTTGGTGATGGAAGAACAGGTGCTTATATCAAAAATGCCTCGCATACCTACGATGTAAATGGTAGTTACAGGGTTAAATTAAGAGTACATACCTCATTTGGTTGTATGGATACATTTTCAAGGGTTATCACCATTAACGGACCTTCGGGCAATTTTACCATCGACCGCGTGCGTGCATGTAAAGGTGATGCTGTTACTTTTACCTTAAAAGACACTTCCCACGTAAGAGATTTTGAATGGGACATGGCTGAAGGTGTGTTTGTAAAAGGAAACCCTGTTACCTACAAGTTTAAAACTACTGGCGAAAAGGTTGTTGCACTGCGTTTGTATGCCAGCCGCCAGGATTGCTACGCATCAGTAAACAAACCATTCCCTGTAGATACGCTAAATGCTATTATTAGTGCTTCCGATACAGTTGTTTGCGAAAAAGAGCCTGTTTACCTGGTTAATAACTCTATTGGCGATACAGGATATGCCTGGGACTTTGGCAATAGCCAATCCTCAGGGGAATCGAACCCTACCGTACAATTTGCTTCGGGGAACTTCAAGGTATCGCTGCGCGTAGTGAATAGTAATAATTGCAAGGATACTGCTTATAAAACCATTGTGGTTCATCCTATTCCTTTATTAACCGTATCGAACGACACGGCAATATGTGTTGGGCAAAGTGTATTGCTGAAATCGCAATCGAACGGCGACTCGCTTGCCTGGAGCCCGGGTCAGTGGATCAGCGATATCCATAATCCAAATCCATTGGTTACTCCTGAACTTTCGACCAGGTATAAGATCCGTTCATTCTATAAAGCTACAGGATGCTATGCAGAAGATTCGTTGATGCTGGGCGTTCAACAACGGATTAACTTCAGGCTAACACCACACAGAGATACATCCATAATTATTGGCGAAACAGTTCAACTATTGATTCAGCCCGATGAGCCATATGATTACGTATGGCAGCCGGCTACTTATATTAATTGCCCAACCTGCGAATCGAACGACATTTTACCTTTGGATTCCATAACCTACACCTTGGTTGTTACCGATAAAAACAAGTGTTTTATGGTAGATACCACGTTTAAAATTATGGTAAAAGACACGGCACTCTTCAGCGCACCTGATGCTTTCATGCCTAATGGCAGCGACGAGGACCGAATATTGTATGTAAAAGGAAAAGGCATCAAACAACTGCTGGAGTTCAAGATTTATAACCGCTGGGGAAATCTGGTATTCCAATCCAACGATCTGTCGATTGGGTGGGACGGCAAATTCAAAGGCAAAGATCAACCCATCGATACTTACGTTTATACCATTACCATCGAAACCATGAGAGGAAAAACGCTCACAAAGAAAGGTTCGGTGTTGCTGATACGATAGGTTTATTAAGGACCATGCAAAAAAGAGCCACTTACAAGTTTTACCTCGTAAGTGGCTCTTTTTGTACGGAGCGGAATTGCATTACCATCCTTCCGAAGTAATCGCAAAGGTTCCGACGCAAAATAAAAAAGCACCTACTCTATTTGTAAGTGCTTAATTTTTCAAGTAGCGCGGGGCGGGATTGAACCGCCGACCTCATGATTATGAATCATGCGCTCTAACCAGCTGAGCTACCGCGCCATCTTTACGCATCTGGTGTGTTGTGCGTATTTTTTCGTGGCGCAAATATAACACTAATTCTATTTTATAAAATATAATTGTGAATATTTTTCTCATTTTGTAAATATCATCAGAAATTAATACGCAATTTGCTTTAATAATGTTTTTTGCTATATTGCGCATGTTCCAAATCTTATGAAGTATTACATGAAGAATAAATTTTTTCTCGAATATCCTATGAACTGTTCTCCGTTGGTTCTTTACCCCCGGTTAAGTACGCCTGGTGGCCTTTCCGAATGGTTCGCGGATAATGTTAACCTCGAAGGTAAATACTTCGTTTTTTATTGGGATGGAACAGCTCAAAAGGCCGACATTATCCAGAAAAGAGAAAATTATTACATCCGTTATAAATGGGTTGATGACGAAAGCGATGCTACTTTTTTCGAGTTCCGCATTATCACCGACGAGCTTACTGGTGATACTTCGTTAGTAGTTACCGACTTTGCTGAAGATGATGAAAAAGATGACATTATAGATCTCTGGAATTCTCAGATCAATACCCTGAAACATTGCGTAGGAGTTTAATCCTTATTTTGATTCAAGGATTTATAATAGACAATCCCATCTTACCACAGAATTTAATGCTAAATTTGTAGTCGTTTTGTGTTAAACATACTTAAGATTACAACGTGAAAAAATTACATAAATTCATATTAAGTTCATTCTTCGGACCCTTTTTCCTTACTTTTTTCATCGTCGTTTTCCTTCTGCTCATGCAGTTTCTGTGGAAATACATCGACGACCTTGCTGGCAAAGGATTGGAAATACATGTACTAGCAGAACTAATGTTCTATGTGGCTTCAAGCCTTGTCCCTTTAGCATTGCCTTTAGCCATATTGCTTGCCTCACTTATGACAATGGGCGATTTGGGAGAGCACTTTGAACTAACCGCAATGAAGGCTTCAGGAATCTCTTTGCCCCGCATCGTTGCTCCCCTTGTAATTTTGAGTCTGTTCTTAACACTAACCGCATTCCTCTTTTCCAACTATGTTCTTCCTAAAACAAACCTGAAAATGGTATCGCTTCTGCACGATATTGCCAATCAGCGGCCCGAACTGCAGATACGGGAAGGTATTTTTTACGGAGGTATTGATGATTTCAGTATTCGAATCGGTAAAAAGGACTATAAAACCAATATGTTATATGACTTAAAAATTTATGATCATACCAAGCAAAACGGCAACACCTCTGTAACCATAGCCGATTCAGGATTGATGTTCATGACAGAAGATAAAAAATACCTAAGTATCACTTTATTTCATGGATTTAATTATTCCGACGTAACAAAAAAAAGTGACCAATACAACCAAAATACCTATCCATTCCGGCGCGACAAATTTGCGAAACAGGAAATCCGAAAAGAATTGGTGGGTTTTGAATTAAACAGAACGGATGAAAGTCTTTTTCGGCAAAATTACAGGATGCTAAGTTTGAGACAACTCAAATATTCTTCAGATTCTCTAAAAAAATCCATGACAAACAGATCCATGCTGCTTAAAGTAGACCTTGTTCCTTCTTTATTATTAAGATATAGGAGCAATTTCACCAATCAACAAACTGCACAAGCTAATCATCCAAACGACTCCTTAAACAAAGAAAAATATAAAAATTACAAAGACTTTGAAACCGTCTTAAATGATTTATCTATTCAAGAAAGGATTTCGGCGGTTAGCAGCGTTATCTACACTGTGCGCGATGCCCGATCCAATATAACCTCCAACGCCAGCATATACGACAGTCAAATAAGACTTATTCGAAAGCATGATATTGAATGGTGGAAGAAATTTACCCTTTCGGTATCCTGTTTAATATTCTTCCTTATCGGAGCTCCGCTTGGCGCAATTATACGCAGGGGAGGATTAGGAATGCCAGTAGTTATATCTGTATTGTTCTTTGTTCTATGGTATGTACTCTCACTTTCAACCGAGAAGATGGTGCGTGAGGGAGTTGTATCCAGCGTAGTAGGCATGTGGGCTTCGTCTGTGATTCTTTTTGTTGTGGGTTTATTTTTAATCCGAAAAGCAACGGTAGATTCCTCCATATTTAATGTTGAAATATACCTGAATTTCTTCAAGAAAATCATTAACTGCGTTTTGCCTAAAAAATTAAAACTTAAAGCCGAACCGATTATAAACAAGTAATCCCATGAAAATTTTGCAAATATGCACGAAAGTGCCATACCCTCCCAAAGATGGTGGTGCAGCCGGCATATTTGTATTTTCAAAGGCCTTCGCCGATCTTGGACATCATGTAACTATTCTTGCGGTTAATCCGCCAAAACATTTTACTGATACTTCTGGTTTTAATTTCCAGAATATCTCTTTCGTTCCTGTACCTGCCGATACTGCGCCAAAGTTCCTACATGCCTTATCAAATCTTATTTTTACAAGGCAGCCATACCATGTATCCCGGTTTTCGGACAAAAGAATGAAGGACGCGCTTATTACCTTACTTCGCTCGCAGCCTTTCGATATTATTCAACTTGAAGGAACCTATCTGGGAGGCTTATTAACTCTAATCCGCAAATACACCACCGCCAAAGTAAGCCTGCGCGCTCATAATATTGAGCATCAATTATGGGAAGATATTGCTAAATCGTCCAAAAACATCATAAAGAGATGTTACCTGGCTATTCAATCACGAAGGCTAAAGCGTTTTGAAATCGACCTGATAAAAAGCACTGATTGCCTTATTCCTGTCTCACCTACCGATCTGGAGCTTTTAAACGCTATGGTTAAATCCAGATCAGAGGTCATTCCTTATGGAGTGAATATCCAACATGAGCATTCGCTTCAGCCTTACGATGGCCGGGAAGATATTTGTTTTATTGGAGCGCTGGATTGGCTTCCAAATCAGGAAGGCATTATTTGGTTTGCAGAAAAGGTTTGTCCGCTGCTTCTTATTGAATTACCAGCATTAAAGGTTCATGTGGCAGGCAGAAATGCACCCATCTTCCTGGAAAAACAGTTAAAGCAAGTTCCCAACATCGTCTTTCATGGCGAAATTGAGGATGCATCGGCTTTTATGCAATCGTACAAAGCCATTGTTGTTCCGCTATTCACGGGCAGCGGAATCCGTGTAAAAATTATCGATGCCTTAAATTATAAACTGCCGGTAATCTGCACCCCTAAAGCAAGTGAAGGAACAGCCTTAAATCACGGGCAGCATATTCTCTGTGCTTCCGACGAATTTGAATTCGCACAACGCATAAAAGAGCTAACTACGGATAATATCCTTGCTAATACGCTGAGAGAAAATGGTTATCAGTATGTTTGCAACAAATACAATAGCCTGGCACTAGCCCATCAAATGCTTCACTTTATTGTATCGCACGAATGATCCTATTGCTACTATTTTGGACCTCTCTGTTATTGCTAAGCCACACCTATGCAATATACCCGCTATTGCTTTTATTTCTATCCCGCAAAAGAAAGGAGAACCAATTTATATACAAGCCAGAAGATGCATTGCCATTTATTTCTGTGATTCTTTCGGTTTACAACGAAGCAGGAGTAATTGAAAAAAAAGTACGAAATATCTATGCCACAAACTACCCGGCAAACAAAATGGAAGTTATTGTTGGTTCCGACGGGTCAGACGATAATACAAACGCTATTTTACAAAGCCTTCAAAAAGAGTTCGGTTCGCTCAGGTGTGTAATATTCAACAGCCGCAAGGGAAAAGCCAATGTTATCAACCAACTCATCCCCATTAGTGCAGGTGAAATCCTTGTTTTTACCGATGCAAAAGTTGAATTTACGCCTCATACCTTATTTGAGCTGGTAAAACATTTCAAAAACACCGAAATAGGTTGCGTTGGAGGAAACATTATAAATAAAAACCAACAACAATCTCCACTTCCTGAAAAAGCCTACATGAATCTTGAAATGCGTAATAAATACTTCGAAGGCAAAATATGGGGCGCTACCATGGGCGTATATGGAGCCTGTTACGCTATTTTGCGGGATGATTTCGTGAGGTTTCCGGAGAATTTCTCTGTAGAAGACTTCTTTATTACCATGCATATCCTCAAAAAGAAAAAAAAATCCATCCTTAACAAAGATGCCATATGCTTCGAGGATGTTCCTCCTCAACTCTCGGAGGAATTCAGGCGCAAAGTCAGGATCTCAGCAGGCAATTTCCAGAATCTGTTCTACTTTAAAAAGATGGTATGGCCATTCACCAGTGTGGGCTTCTGTTTTATATCGCATAAGGTGCTTCGGTGGATTGGCCCTATTTTGTTAATGGTTCTGTTCGTAAGCAACCTCCAGCTGTTTAACGAAAACTCTTTTTATTTCTATTCACTTTATTTACAAGTAATTTTCCTGCTCATTCCACTATTTGACTTTTTTCTGCATATAATTCGGCGCGATATTTTAATTTTGCGATTTATATCACATTTTTATTCGATGAACCTTGCACTTTTTATCGGGCTCATCAAATATCTGAAAGGAGTAAAAACAAATGTCTGGGAACCAACCAAAAGATAAGCAATTCAATACGGTAGAGGAAGCAATTGAAGATATAAAGAATGGCAAAATCGTAATTGTTGTAGACGACGAAAACCGCGAAAACGAAGGCGACTTCATTGTTGCGGCGGAACATGTAACCCCCGAAATCGTGAACTTTATGTCCACCCATGGGCGCGGGTTAATGTGCGTGGCGCTTACAGCCGAACGTTGCCGGCAACTGGATCTCGATTTAATGGTTAGCAACAGCAATGCGCTGAAAGAAACTGCATTCACAGTATCTGTAGACTTAATTCATCCTGAAATTACCACCGGTATATCTGTAAACGACCGCTATTTAACCATCAAGTCATTAATTGATCCAAGTACAAAGCCGGGCGATTTAGCACGACCTGGCCATCTTTTTCCTTTAATTGCCAAAGAAAATGGCGTATTGCGAAGAGCCGGTCATACCGAAGCCACTATTGATCTGACCCGCATGGCAGGATTAACCCCTGGAGGCGTATTGGTGGAGATTATGAACGAAGACGGTTCCATGGCAAGGCTTAAGGAATTGAAGATCATTGCCCAAAGGTTTGGTATTAAAATAATTTCTGTTGAAGATCTCATAAAGTACCGCTTAAAAAGAGAAACCCTTATCAAACGCGGTGTAACCGCCAAGTTGCCCACCAAATTCGGCGATTTTCAAATTATCCCATTCATTCAAATGTCCAACAACCTCGAGCACATTGCTTTGGTGAAAGGAGAATGGACCAAAGACGATCCTATATTGGTTCGCGTGCACTCATCGTGTGCTACAGGAGATATCTTCGGGTCGTACCGTTGCGATTGCGGCGCGCAGTTGCATCAGGCCATGCGTCTTATCGAAAAAGAAGGACGTGGAGCTATCGTATACCTCATCCAGGAAGGACGTGGTATCGGGCTTTTCAATAAAGTGATGGCTTATAAACTGCAGGAAGAAGGAAAAGACACCGTAGAAGCCAACATTGAACTAGGCTTTAAACCCGACGAACGCGATTATGGCGTTGGTGCTGGCATATTGCGCGAATTGGGTCTGGGCAAAATACGCCTCATGACGAATAATCCGGTAAAAAGAGCTGCCTTGGAAGCTTACGGATTGCAGATTGTAGAAAACGTCCCGCTGGAGGTTGAGCCTAATCCTTACAACGAGTTCTACATGCAAACCAAAAAGGACAAAATGGGCCATTTTCTCGAACTGGTGCATCCGAAACATTAATAAAACCTGAAACTCTCCAACATGCAACCGAATAGCCTGAGAATTGTCTTCATGGGAACCCCCGAATTTGCCGTTGCTTCCCTCGAAGCCCTGGTAAACGCTGGTTTTAATATTGTTGGCGTAGTAACCACTCCCGATAGACCGGCAGGCCGTGGGTTAAAAATTCAGGAATCGGCCGTAAAACAATACGCAAAAACGCTCAACGTTCCGATACTTCAGCCCGAAAAGCTGAAGGACCCTGTATTCATTGAACAATTAACGAGTTTGCAAGCCAATCTCCAGGTGGTAGTTGCTTTCCGCATGCTACCCGAACAGGTTTGGAACATGCCACAGTTCGGTACCATTAATCTTCACGGCTCTCTCCTGCCCCATTACCGCGGTGCTGCGCCTATCAACTGGGCTGTAATAAATGGCGATGCAGAAACCGGCTTAACCACATTCTTTATCGAAAAAGAAATAGATACCGGGAAGATCATATTTGCCGACAGGCTCCCCATCGGTCCCGATGAAAATGCCGGCCACCTCCACGACAGAATGAAGGAAGCCGGAGGTAAACTGCTGGTAAAGACATTGCAGGCTATTGAAGCAGGCACTTATCCTCAGATTCCGCAGAGCGACCTGATAAACCCAGGGGAAACACTAAAACCCGCGCCAAAAATCTTTAAAGAGGATTGCAAAATCAATTGGAACCAATCTATTGATAAGATATATAACCATATCAGGGGATTGAGCCCTTATCCGGCAGCCTGGTCGACATTAAAGGCAAAAAGCTCGGAAACGGAACTTACATTTAAACTATTTGAATCAGAAAAAGAGTTGAGTAATCACTCGTTGCAGGTAGGAGAAATTGTAAGCGATTCGAAAAAGTACTTGAAAATAGCTGTAAACAGAGGATACATAAACATAACATCGTTGCAGTTGGAAGGCAAAAAGCGCCTGAGCGCCGAAGAATTACTACGAGGATTTAAGGTGAGCGATTTTAGCCTAAAAATCGAGTAATGTTTTATTAGTTATTGTGATTTCTTAACCAGCGGAATCTGCGGGCGCTATCGCCGAATTTAACAGCAATCATAAATTCGTGCGAGCCAAATGTATTCTTTCTGATGCTGTTCAGCGTGTAATCAAATGCATATCCAAAGCTGTATTTATCTACGGTAAGACCACCCATCAATACAAAAGCGCTGCCCGTGCGGAAAGATAAGCCTGCCCAGTAATCGTTGCGGATATATAACTTTGTGCTAATATCAATCTGTGGACGTCCTTGTTTCGAAACTTTAATTAAAGTGGAAGGTTCAAGCATATAGTCGCGATCGAGTACAAACTGATAGCCTCCGGTAATGAAGTAATGGCGATACATACGATATTCTTCGTATCCCGAATTGCCAAACTGAACAGACGATTGAAGTAACTGGGCTACCGAAACCCCCGCATAATAATCCTTTGCTGTATAAAAAACGCCAAAATTCAAGTCGGGCAAAAGCATTGAAAGATCGGACTGGTTTATTAATTTATCATCCTGATCCAACAGCTCCATTTTACTCTTATTGATCGAAAACTGATAAAAGGAACCGGTTAATCCGAACGAAAGCTCAGCTTCATCCATGGGTAAATGATAAGCGTATGTTAACTGAAGTCCGGTACGGTTGATAAGACCATTGTGGTCGTTGTAAATATTTGCACCTAAGCCCACACGGCTATCGCGCGATGCACGTGATGAAGTTTTTCTTACGGCAGCCTTGCTAAATAAAAACACGCCATTCAATAAGCGGGTTTGGGCACTTACCGAATACGTGCTGGGGGCACCGGCTAAACCAACCCATTGCTCACGGGCGGTAAGATTTATTGAAGTGTAGCCATCCAGCCCGGCTGTGGCCGGATTTATTAGGAAATGGTTAAACATATACTGGCTGTACAACGGCATTTGTTGAGCCAATAGGTTAGGTGAAGTCAGGGTTAAAACAACAACTACAAGGGTATAAATTTTTTTTAGCATCATTCTTTTCCGTTGATTTCTAATGATGATACGCTAGCATATTAAATAGGTGATTTATTTTACATCAATGAACGTATATTTCGGAGGAAAGGAAAAAACGTATAGATAAATTATTTTTATCTTATAATTGTAACCGATCCCCGAAGTGGCGTTGCGCCATTTCCTAAGTCAATAATATAGTAATACGAATCCATTGGTAACTTTTTACCGCTACGGGTTCCATCCCATCCTGTAGCAGGTAATCCATTATCCGAATGATATACCAATTGCCCCCATCTGTCGTATATATCTATCTTTACCTTCGTATTCAAGCGGTAAAGCCAGGGTATATACCAGGTATCATTATGTCCATCGCCATTGGGTGTAAAGGTATTTGGTATTTTTTCAAAATTAGCATAATTACATGGATCTAACAACAAGGTATCCTGCGACATACAGCCCCATTGGTTGGTAACCTGAACCCATACTTCTGTAGTGGCCAATACGGCCTCTAATGTTAAATACCTGTCGCGCGACCCGTTGTACCATAAGTAACTTGCTCCATCGCCTGCATCAAGCATTGCTGTTTCAGTCCAGCATAGCGTTGTATCTACGCCCAAATGAATAGCAGGATTCTGAGCCATGGTAACATATAAAGAGTCGAAAGCAGAACACCCGTTGTCATCGGTAACCGTCAATTTGTACCATCCTTCGGAATTAACAGTAATGCTATTCGCAGTTGATCCGGTATTCCATTGGTACGAAGAATAGGATTGCCGGGCATCGAGCACCAACGTTTTTCCTAAGCATAAGGTGGTATCATTTCCAATGAAAACAGAAGGTCCTGTAACCAATACGGTTGCAAAAACAGGTGGGCTAACGCAACCCGATGCTGTTGTTTGCTGAGCGCTCAGCGTATATTCGCCGGGCGTGTTCCATGTAACTTGTATGGAGTCTCCCCAATTCTTGTCCACATGTCCGCCATCCACAACCCAGGAGAATGTGGACCCCTGGGCTCCGGTTACGCGGTATACCCTTGTATCGTTGGAGCAGGCCCTGTCCGCATATTGCTGCGCAGTGGCTACTTCAACCGAAACAATTGAAAGCAGGATAAAGAATATTATGGAGAGTTTTTTAATCATTTTGTTTGTTTAGATTCAAGAACCAAAAGCCAAGAATCAAGATTACTTCATTACGTTACTTCTACCTTCTGGTAAGCGAAGCAGGCGAAACGGTAATAGGACCAGTTGCTGCCGGAGCACTTACAGTAATTGTAAATGTATTAGCGGTTCCTATAGTTCCATCCCCGGCAAATCCGTCGTTCATGCGGTTCAAGGTGATGGTATAAGTTTGATCAGCATTGGTTGTATTTACCAGATCAGCTGCGGGGATACTAATATTTGCAGTTCCTCCTGTTATTGCAGTCAGCTTACCTGTAGTAGTTGAACTTACGCCAGTTAAAGTACTTACAATGGTATAATCCAGATCGAAGTTGGGAGCACCAGTAAAAGCAACAGGAACAGTAAATCCAATACCATTACATATGGTTACAGAATTAGGGCCGGAAATGGCAGCGGTAGCCGCACTCCAGCGAGTAACCTGCATATCCTGAAGTACGCTTATACAACCTCCGGCAACACGTTTCTGCACTTTTACGATTCCAACATCACCTGTGGTATTGTTATCATCGGCAGGCCAGGTTACCGAAATGGTAGGAAGATCGGCTGTATAATTTATTATATAAGGGTCTGCAGTGGTACCTGTACCTATAGTTGTAGCAGGAGTAGGTGTTCCTCCCACAATTACCCATCTGTATTCTTGACCGGCTGTGTGCCCATCGGCAACAGAATAAGATACCGTTGATCCTTTGCGAACCTCACTGGTTTGTGCCTGCGAGTAACCAACCCAGATGTTGCATATTGCAAATAATGCAATGAATGCTAAATTTTGAATTGTTTTCATGATATGTATTTTTTTATTTTTTTCAATTTTATGTGATAAGCCATGAATTTTGAATTTACTTTTATGGTCTGAGACTTAAGCTGGCAGAGCTATTAATAGTACCAATAGATGGAACAGGATTAACTGTAAATACTAAAGAACCAGCAGTTATAGTACCATCCATATCGGAAAAAGCATCCTGCATTTGGGTAATCTCAAAGCGATACTTCACCGGAGCAGTGGTAGTATTGGTAATAGCAGCTAAATTCACTGTTGCAGTCGCAGTTGCAGAAGAACTACTTGTTGCTGTATGATCTTGCTCAAGATGGTTGTCAGAATCCCTTACTACTCTCCAACGATATTGATAACCTGCTGTACCAGCATTACCCTGAAAAGCTAAATTAACAGAAGAAGCATCTCCCGAACATACTGTAAAAGCAGTAGATGTAACACTTGCCGAAGGAGCAACCCAGCTTTGTACATTAAGCACATGATCTGCACTGGGGCAATTTAATGTACCCACTGTCTTCGAAACAGTCAATTTACCAGTATTTGCCGAAGTGGTGCTGGTATTATCCCAACGTACCTGAATAGATACTGTAGCAGCAGCAGTTCCTGCCTGAGTAAAAGGTGAAGTCTGATCTCCGCCCGACACGATTGTACCTCCCTCAACTTGCCATTTAAAAACAGCATTAACTCCATCCGGATTGTTGATGGTATAAGTCACTGGAGATGTATTTCTGACAATCTGGGTACCGTTGTGGGGAAAAGATTGTGCAAAAATGTTTCCTGAAATCAGGATTCCTAAAACAAATAAAGATGCGGTTAATAATTTGGAAGTTTTCATGGCTTTATTATTTAAATTATTAATATTCATCGTAATGAAATTGAACTGTCTGATTCTATTATTGATATTACAGGTCCCGGAAAAATCCGGAATGTATAATATTTCACGGCCAAAATGGTAGCACCTCTGCGAACTGAGAGGACAATATTTCCTGTTCCCCCCGTAGCTGAGATAAATGAAGCATATACACGACGAGGATCAGTATCAGGTGTAAGCGTTACCAGCGATGCTGCGTCGGTTGTCCATGTATATGAATCGGCAGTAGGTATATTGTCTGCTTGGTACAGAACATTCAGCGTAGAAGGACAATACCCCTGAGGAGCATCAGAAGATCCAAATGTTATGAAACCACTATTGGCAAAGCTATTTATGGTAATAGAACCTGAACTCAGATTTCCCGTTACCGAAGGCGTTGGCGATGTTTCTTCCCATGCTGTACCATTCCAGTAAGCAATACGCAGATTTGACAAAGCGCTTACCACAGGAATCTGGTTAGCATTGGTCCAGCGCATGGTAATGCTGGGATTTGAAGTTCCGGCAATACGGTTCACATTCCAATATTCAAAATCGCTTGCCCTTGTTATTGGCGCTGTAGTTATGCCCGGATTATATGCTGCATTATTGTAGGCTACAGTATATTCCCCGTTAAATGAGCCGAAAGTAATTGGCCGGTATTGTCCATTTCCAACAGGGAAGGTAAACCCTGTACCTGTACTGGTTTTGCGAACTATACCATTTATATAAGAAACATCAGAAGCTCCGCTGTAGGTTGCCGAAGCAGCAAATACAGCCTCGTTGGTGCCTGAAAGATTAACGATGCCATTGGTTAGTGAAAGGGCATTATTTATAGTAAAGGTGTTATTCAATTTAATACCTGCAGCATTGTTAACTACTACATTCCAGAAATTCAGAGGAGCAATCGCCGATATGGTCTGAACAGCCGAGCCAGCCAGTTCAACAGTGGATGTACCTTGGGAAAAAGTACCATTCACAACACAATTCTTGCGCAGAACAATCCTTTGACTTGTTGCACTTAGTGTTCCAGTTTGAATAGTAAGGTTTCCACGGATCGTAATAGGTGTAACAGAAGGCAGACTGAGCGATCCTGAGCTTGCTATAATTAAATTATTATAGCTGGTAAGTGTATTGGGGATAGTTCCGTTGTGCGTATATTTGATTGTACCCGAGTCTAATGCTACAAGCCCATTATAGTCGCCACCAGGGAATATATTTGACCCAATAGTTAAGGTGCCTGTTCCGTGAGTTATACCAAAATTATGGCCTGTTCTGTCACCTACAATCAATTCGGCGTTATCCCTGATGTATAATGAATAGGTGCGTTTAGAGTTCGTGTTTATAGTTACCTTATGACTTGGATTTATTATAACATTGGCGTTGGATATTGGAACAACTCCTCCTACCCAGGTAGAGCCTGTTTCCCAATTACCACTGTTAGCGGTTTGGAAAGTATTTACGGTTAAACTGAATTCCGAAGCTTCACCGGCAGTATAATCCCCATCGATAAAGTTCACATCGGTAAACCGTATCCTGTTGGTTGAGGGGGTTACCACCCCTGTTGTCGTCCAGCTTCCTGAATAATAGCGGGCTCCAATATAGTTTGTTTCTGTACCACGCCCAATCACATCCAAATCGACATAATAATAGTCCTGGGTTAGGATCGTTCCTACTAAACCGCTTGAACTCACCTGCCAGTAATAGCTCAATTCTTTAGGTAATGGATCGGAGGTAATCGGGAGTTGAGAATTTACCGGCTTGACAACAATATAACCTGTGTTTGTATTTGCAGCAGACGAATACCTTACCGGGGTGTATTTCCCAATCACACCAAAAGGTATAAGATAATCGAAGTTTCCTGATATAATATTCAACTGAACCCCGGCATCACCCTGGGAACCGGAAGTCTTTATCATTGCCGAATCGCTTGGAACACCGGCTACCTTAAACGTATTTCCCAATGTAAGCCTATGGTTATCGATATGAAGAAGACCCTTTGTGAAAGTCAAAGTATTGTTAATGGTTTGGTTTGAAGTTAAGTAGACCCCTGATTTATTATTCAATTCAATGCTTCCAAAAATGCCGGAGCCTGAGCCTGATAAGGTTTGGATACCTGTATGATCGAGTAAAATGCGTCCAGTTCCTGAACTCCTGTGCTCTCCAGCATTGGAAATATCTCCTTTTACTGTAATGAGACGGGAATTATCGTACAATACTCCAGTATTCAATGCAAGCATGCCATTTATAACAATATCGTTATTTAATGTCACTGTTCCTCCGGCAAGTGTATTGCTAATGGTTAGATTATTGAATGATGGCGCCCCGCTTATTTGTTGATTAACAGTACCGTTAAAAATAGTGGTATTAGTTCCGTAAGTATATGTTCCAGTAGCAGTAAAATTAGCGCCAATGGATACATTTAAATTATTGGTATTAAGGGTTGCTCCATTTTCGATGGTTAAGTTGCGCAATACTTTTAGTTCATTTACCGACAAAGAGGCCGTTACAGCAGTTCCGGTGGTTGTTCCTACATTAACATTCCATAAAGGTACTACAGAGTTTATTTGTAGGTTGGATGAAGTAACCCCAGTAATTCCTAAGCGTACAGTACCTCCTGTAACATCACTTACAGATGGCGTCAGGTATAAAGACGCCATTGTTGCTGCCGTTTGCTGACGCGCAATAATTAAAGTACCGGCCTCCATACGAAACTCGCTACCATCATTCAATATCTCGAGAACACCACGATTGGATGTAGGAGCAGATTGGGTACCCAAAGTCACCGTACCTCCTTTCTGAATATAATGTAAAGAACCGTTGGTAGATGTAGTTAACCGACGTACCTGCGAACCGACAGTAAGCTGTCCATTGCCACCTACCTCAATAGTGGGCGAGCCTACACCGGCATATTCAATATAATTATTGTTTGTTCCGCCACCAGCTATATTTACAACGCCATTACCGGTAACTTTCAACTTTCCGCCCAAAAACAAACCAGCATTTGTGCCTGTTGCAGTAACCGAAGCTGTACCATTATCGATCCAGAGCTGAGCTGTTAAGGGTATTTCAAAATCAGAACCGTTATTATTGCCCGAGCTCAATACAATAGATTGATTACTACTAAGACGGAATGTACCATTTTGCAATTCCAATGCTTTGGAAGTTCCTGCTGAAGTTGCTTGTAAGCTGAATGCACTTGCATCAACCGTAAGCGAATAGGTTGTATCTGTACCTTTATTAAGAATAACACGATTGAATGCAGATGTTGTGCCTGTTCCTGTAAATGAAGCATGCGATGTACCGGTAAAGGTTGTATTTACATATCGTCCGGCATTTAATAAACTTAACGTACCATTATTTTGGAAATTGCTACCCACCGAAAGTGTGTTGTTAACAACTGTACCTGAATTTAATACTTTCAAAGATGCATTGGGCGCAATCGCGATATTGCCATTTACCACCAGAGAGCGGGCTGTTCCGTTTCCATACTGCAATGCCGAATAACCGCTGACGTATAAATTACCGTCTACCTGGATATTGCCATTTGCTCCTACGCTCATGTTTGCATTGGCCCCGGCCGCAGTAGCATTGGTCGTTAAATCCTTATATATTCTTATATTTTGCACAGGGAAGGTAATAGTACCTCCGTTAGGTTCTATGGTTAAATTATTGTATGCTGCCAGTGCAAGATTTGTAGGAGCAATAGACGATATAGGCAAAGTAAAATCAGTTGTTTCCCGGTAATATACCACCGAACCCCCATTAGGACCGAGGAAATTACCAAAGTCACCTGCGGGGAATCTTCCTATTGCGGCAGACGAAGATAACCTGAGCGTACCACTTCCTGTAACTTGCTCTCCAATGATTGATCCAAAATTATGATCGAACGTTGACATCGTAGTTCCTAAATCCAATACCGCATTATTCTGGATTTCAAGTGATCCAGCATGAACAGCGCCACCTGTGCCTGTAACCGTGACCTTATGTCCCGATTGAATAATAACAGGATTTAATGAACCAGGAATAGAAGTAGAAGGATTCTCTATAATAGTTGTTCCCTGGCGTCGCCTCCAAGTTGCAGGTGTTTCCCAATTTCCGGTTGTAATGCTTTCGTAAATAGTAACCGGGCCAAAGGCAGTGGGATTACCAGCGGTAACTTCACCATTTAATGATGAAGTTACAGTGGTATAAGTAAATATATTGCTTGCCGAAGTTACTCCGCTTTGGGTGCTCCATATTCCGGCACTTTCATTATACATTGCCGAGATAAAAGTATTATCGCTCAAAGGAACCAAACCATCAACATACGAAAACTGACAGGAAGATGCAGTAATCCCTGCAAAATCAGTCGAATTTACATTCCAGTAATAACGTAAAGCATCGTTGGTTGTGGCCGGAGGAATGGTAAGCATTGGGTGTTGCTGATTAACTGGCCTTATATTCACTGTTCCATATGTACCGGCTGTTACCGCAATGGTTGCTGGCGTATAATTAGCGCCTGTGCCCAATGGGAATGTAAATGATGTATTGGCAGATGAAAGGGTTTTAGATATACCATCGTCTGATTTCAATCCGGCTGTGCGGATCATACGAGTAGATGATGGAGATGTAACCGAAATGATCCCTGTTGCAGAAAATGCAAGCCTGTTCGATGCAATATCCAGTACACCTCTGCTTAATGTCAATGTTCCGTTGATGGTTTGGCGAGCCATCATTAAGGCTCCATCTGTATCATCCAATTGAAGATTGCCCCATATACCATTTCCAGAACCGCCAATTGTAGCTGCAGCTGCAACCGCATTGTTAAGCCGTATACGACCTGTTCCGGAATGAACGGCTGAATTTACCAAATTGCCTGCTACTGTTACAGTTTTCCCACCATCGTTAAAAGTTCCTGAAAGTATGGATAAATTGCCTGCTACGCTTACAGAACCACCTCCAGCAAGACTAACAACTCCGGAAGCATTGGTATTATTAGCGACCAGGTTATTAAAATTAATTGCACTACCTGATATAATTACCTGCGAAGCACGGGTTCCGTCAAAATAAGTGGTATTGGTACCAGGCAGGTATGTACTGGTGCCCATCGCATTAAAATCGCCACGTATCGTTACATCCTGGTTACCCGAATTAAATGTTGGAGCTTGTATTGAATTATTTAAGGTAAAATCATTTAAAACAACCAAAGGATAAGCTGGAACATTTAAATTTGTTCCCGAAATGTTATAATTCAATGATTGAATACGAGCTATCCCGGTTCCGGTCCCCCTGCGATAAATATTCAAATTATAAAACGGAGCGGATGAAGTAAAATCAAAGTTGTTATCTCCTTCAATATAGACGTTAAAGGTACCTCCTGTTACATTAATATTATCGGAAGCAACGCCAATTTCGAGGCCACCGCCAAAGGTTCCATTACTTATTGGATTATATATATTTACCGTACCTCCAGTCATCTGGAAAATCATGGAGGCATAAGGAACGGAAAAACGTGCACATTCAATTTTAGTTTCGCCTAGCGTTGCAACAGGCTTTAGGTTAAATGTTCCACCATTAATGATTACTGCTCCTCTATGGTCTCCTGACGTAACCGAAGGCCTAAGCTGAGAAGCATTAACAGTTCCTCCGTTTAGGATAAATGTACCAGTAGAACGAATAACAACCCCTGCAGAACAGGCATTGTCAAGCAACCCACTGTTCACCTGCTCCAATCCATAAATAACAATAGCTTGGCTTCCACAGGATCCGCCAGAGTTTGATGCCGTAACTGATGCTCCATCAATAATTAAAGCGGCTGTCTGATTGATTCGATAATTATTATCCGTAGTGAGACACGGAATGCTAATATTATTTCCCAGAATTAATGTTCCATTCTGAATGGATAATGCTTTATTTACAGTACGAACCGGAGTGTTATTATCGCCCAAGCCCGAATCAGCATCATCATTCGTTCCAAACAACCTGAAATTATTTACATTGCTTGCTGAAACAGACACTGAATAGGTTTGGTCTGTTCCTTTATCTACAATAAAGCGATAAAAATCGGTTTGTCCATTGCAGATTACCGTTTGGTTCCGGTTGCCACTGTTGAAAGTGATCCAAAGCATTCCACTGTTAGGTGCCGTGGCATAGTCAGGAGTTATTTGGTTTGTAAATCGAATGGTTCCGTTATTAGTGAAATTACCGCTTAGAAAGATCTGATGTGTGCGATTTTGATTTGGAATGCCAACATTGCAAGCTGCGGAAACATTAAAATCTCCATTAATATTAAGTATTGTAGCTGCATTACCAATGGTTAATGTTCCTCCGGTAACGCTCAAATTTCCATTCATATGGTAAGTTAAAGCAGCCGTCCCTCCTATCGTTTTGGTTCCTGTGCCACTTAATACGAGGTTGTTATAGGTAAGGAAAGTACCGCTTAACTGCCCACTAATATTGTAATACTCGAATGTTCCACCACCGGGAGCCACAAAGCTTGTAAAATCGGTAGTACCAGGAATGGTTAACGACGAAAGCCGCAAGGTCCCTTGTCCATAAACATAACCAAAGGAATGCCCTGTTGTAGCTGCTAAATCGAGTGTTCCTCCCTGATTAATGGTAACCGAACGCACGGTATTATTGTTGTTGGTCATTGTAACCGTTCGACCATTCAAAATAACTACGTAGTCTATATTTGTAGGTCCGGCTACAGGCATGCCCTTTTGGGTAGTTCCCGAGGGATCGGTAGTCCAGGTATTCGGATCGTTCCAGTTTCCATCGTTATAAGAATAGTAAATTACAGGTAAGGCAGCGGCATTCACAAAGCGCCATTCACCGTCGATTGCTGTATTTGAAGAACCTGCACCAAAGTAGTTTGAATTTAAGTCGGCATCGGCATCGGTTATGGTATTAGTAACTGAGCCTACCATACGAATAATAAGATTTGGCGACCCAAATTCTTCCGACTGATCGTAATAAAACCGGACCGGAGCCTCTGTATAAGCCGTAATTCCTGTCGTTTCAATTGTACCGTAACGCTTAACAATATTGGTTAAAGCCGATGTGTATGGAACCGTATTTACGGCTATGCTGGCGGTGCCTGTTATGGTTGCAGATAAGGGGCCTACTTCTATAGGGGTATATAACGTCCCAGTTCCTACCGGATAGTTGAAAACAAAGCCACTTGCACTCTGCAATTCCTTAATTACTCTACCGGAAGTTGCAGTTCCATTTAACTGAATCATGCGGTTAGCCGAAAATGATCCGGAAGTATTAACCTGTGTGATGCTTGATGAAAGTGTCAGATTATGGGTTCCCAGCACGAGTATACCATCGCCGGAGAACGTAATATTACTATTAACTCGTATGTTGTCGTTCAAATTTAACAACAAACCGGCAGCCTTATTAATTCGCAGGCCATGGAAAACAGTGGATCCCGTTATGCTCTGGTTATTTGTATTCCCGTTAAATTCAACATAGGCAATTCTGTTGTTGGTATTAAATGTTCCCTGATTGGTCCAGTTTCCGGCAACGGAAATGTTGGCATCGGCAGCTCCAATTTCCAGTGTTGCTGATGCCGAGATATTAATGTCCGAAGCTACCGTTATTGGATCGCTCAATGTTTTTACGCCCGATCCGGATAAACGTAAATTATAGTATGAAAGATCGTTAATGGATTGATTGCCATTGTAACTATAATCAACCGTTCCGCCCGTCAATCGGATGTCTTCGAAAGCCCCCAGGGAAGAGGTAATATTACTATTCACCTGCAATGTACCGCCAACCATCGAAAACCGGTTACTTCCGCCGGCAGCCCTCAGATAATTGCCGTTGAGCTGAAGGTTTCCGTTGGTATTAATTCTTATGGAATCGGAATTACAATAAAGATTGATATTGGCATTGGCCACCAATGTAGCCGCCGCGCCTGATCTTCCAATGATAAGACCAGCCACATCAACCGCAGTATTTACAGTTACAGTTTGCCCATTTTCAACAACAAAAATATGTTTTAATGGATCTGCTGCGCTATACGTGTAATTACCAATACCTCCCGAGATTGTGCTCCAGCGGTTTGCATCGGTAAAGTTCCCGGAACCGGCAGAGTATAAAATAAGGTTATCGCAATTGAGCGCGTCAATAAAGCTGTTTATCGGATCGGAAAGAATATCTGTACCATTACCATAATTGCAGGTAGTTCCTGAATAATCGAAACCCGATGAAGGACATTGCAAAACTGGATAATCAGTTCGATTGACAGGGAAACCGGGCGTAGGATCGTAAATAAACACCTTGGCCGGCTCCAATGTGCTTGTAAAACTGCCACTTCCTCCGCCATCAATCGAAAAATCACTCATTACAACCAGGTATCCGCCGGCAGCAATATCCACCTTATTCTTTGCATCAAAGTTGCCACGAACAATTAATACACCATCATATATAGTAAGATTGGCGTTGTTTGCTAAGATAAGATCGCCATCAACAATTAATGTATCGTGAATGGCGAGTAAGCCTTTATTTATGTTGAGTGAAGTGGTGCTGCGTACATTACCATAAATTTCGATTAAATCGGCAGCCGTTACTGTTGTTCCCGGATAAGCTGTTGACCACGTTGTGGTATTGTCCCAGTATCCAAAGTGGTTATCTTTTGTAGTAAAATTTTGGGAGAATGCAGTAAAAGAAAAAACAGAAAACACCAACAGGAATAAACACTTCCTGATGACGCCGGATTGCGGATATTTCCAGGTGTCGCGACTCAATGTGTAGTTAATATGTTGGTTTCTGTTCAACAAATATATATTATTTTTAATTAAATGTATGTTTTTCTGATGATTCACTTTAATATCCGATAAAGTAAAATCATCGCTCTTCTGTTTCTCATATACGGGAATATTCCCTAGCAGGTTATTAACCATTGCTTTCTATTCCATGAAACTGCAAAATTTGTTGATGAAAATGAACAGGGAGAGGTATTGTTGAATTTACGTAGTTTCTCCTTGTTCGGAAAGGTTCTACCCCTTGTTCGGACAAGGTTCTACCTTGTCCGTTTTATGAAAGCAGGCTATAGCCTGCAAAAGATTTTGCGACGGAAGCAAAGCCATCCGCTGAACGTAAACAAATTTTAAATTATAGCCTCGGGTAAACGGAAAATAAACGACAATGAAGGAAAGTACGATTGCAAAATCGCGCTAGCGCAACGAACATCAAAGCTAGCTGGGTAATTCCTTTCTTTGCCTTCAACAAAACAGGCAACAATCCATAATCATCCTTCCTCCATATAAACAAAACAAGAAGAGTTTGTCGGTTTACTTCCTTAACTATCAACAAAGCAAGGAACATTTGCTAATCAGGAAGAAGGAATTATAAGTTTTCCTTCTTCGTTTGTTTATAATCTTCCTTCCTTTTTCAATAACCTATGTAGCGCAATCGCTTCTATTCCCTACCGTTCAACAAATGAAAGCTCGCATTTAACAATGGCATATAATTTGTTTTTAAAACATTGATAGTTAACTCAATCATTACTAACCTTTAAATCTTTTCAATCATGAGTTACAGAAAAAGAACCGTATCAACTGAAGTTGCTAAAGCCAACAAGCGTTTAGATGGAATCCGTTCTATCGAACCCAACATCGATTTAGGCAACGGCATTACCGACGCTGCTTATGCTACCGAAATCGCTAAGGTTACCTCCCTTACCGAGAAGTACAACACCCTGCTGAGCGAAGTGGATGGCACTCTCACCGCGCTTGAACAAGCCGAAAGGGAACTGGCCGATTACTCGCAACGCATTTTAAACGCCGTTGGCACCAAGTTCGGGTACAACAGTATTGAATACGAAAAAGCCGGCGGCACCCGCAAAAGCGAAAAAAGGCGCACCAGCCGTAACGGGAACAATGGCGGGGAGAACGGAAATAAATGAGCGGAGTACTAAGTACTGAGTAATTGGTACTGAGACAAAATGCAACCCCGGCCTTTGGCTGGGGTTGTTGTTTTTGGGTATGCATGCGCAGGCTAGCACTTAGCGGGCCCTATATAACGGACAAGGTTCTACCTTGTCCGTTATATGAACGCAGGCTATAGCCTGCAAAGATATATTCGACGGAGGCAAAGCCATCCGCCGAACTGCTTCGCTTTTTAATTACAGCGTCGGGCTAATAAGGGATTGCAAATACACCACAGCATGAAAGTTTATAAGAGCATTCTAAAAAGATATGTTATGTGGTTTACATTGCCCCTACAGGATGCACCAGAAATATGTATCATGTTCGCCCGGGACGATGCACCGGGTTGATTTATATATGGCTTTCAGCCATTATACTAAGCTAGCAGCAGACAGCAACATCGGGCATTGCATCATTGGGGGAAATTAAACCCCGATTGATCGGGATCAATTGAAAGAACGAAAAACATCAACTGATAATAAGCGGTATATCAAACGACTTTTTATAACCCGGGGTGTAACAAACCGTAAACAACAATAAAACGAACGAAAGGATGTTCACGCTTATCATCATATGGACTCAATTGCTGATGGCAGCACTCATGGAAACCGCTATAAGAAAGGCGAAGAAGCCTTGGATTGTATTGCATGGAACGCGCATCACCCTTATCATAAAACCAGCTTTTGTCACTTTTCTACAATCAATGACGATAAAGAGAAGCATGGACTACAAGTTCGCGCTAGCAGAAGAAATAAGGAATGGCACGGTTTACAAATCAGCGGAAGCAATACATCGGCACATTGACACATCGAAAAACTGGCATATTAATATCTTTCCAGCCACTTACTCTGCCTTATATTCATACCAAATTTATAGGCAACCATGAGTTCGTGTGAACCGTATGAATAGCTTTGAAGCTTATTTAACGTATAGTCAAAGGAATAACCAAAATAGAATTTATCATAACGGATACCAGCAGTTACAATTATAGCTCCTCCGGTACGGTATGCCAAGCCTCCCCAATATTCATTCTTGTAATAAACACGTGCGCCCAGATCGGCCTGGTAATTGAATTGCTCTGTTGTTTTAAATAGCATGCTGGGCTCTACGGAATATTGTTTATTAATATCGAAACGGTATCCACCCATGAGAAAATAATGCCTACGCTGCGAAAATTGTGCATCACCCATATTTCCAAATTTCAGAGCCGATTGAATAAGCTGAGCAGCCGAAAAACCCACGTACCATTCGGGTGTTGTATAATATGCCCCAAATGTAAAATCGGGCGATATCATCTTCAGGCTACTGTTATCAACCAATTTATCTGATGCATTGAAATCCGGATCCAACTGGAGTTTGCTCTTATTAACCGCATATTGAATAAACATAGTTGATAAGCCAAACGAAAGCTGGGCTTCATCCAAATTCAAGTGATATGCATAGGTAAGCTGAATACCGGTTTGATCAATTAAACCACGATGATCGTTAAAAACATACGCACCAAGCCCAACTTTACTCATTCTTGAAGCGGCAGAACTGCGCGAACGCACCTGGTGCAAACGGCCCAGCCAGCTACGCGGCGAAACCCTGGTCTGCGCACATATAGCGTGTGTAAAAGGGGCATCTTTCATCCCAACCCATTGCTCGCGTGCAAGCACATTGAAAGCGGTATAGCCTTCGCTTCCTGCAACGGCCGGGTTAATTAAATATTTGTTAAACATGTACTGACTATATAAAGGAGCCTGCTGACCCGATACTTTCTCTGCGTTAGCAAAGAAAACCATCATCAGTACAAGTGAGAGTATATATTTTATTGTATTCTTCATTTTTTTAATTGTCAATTATCAATTGTCAATTGTCAATTATCTAATAATTGCTACACTACCCACCTGGGTTGAACTTCCGTCGCCAAAATCGACAATGTAGTAATAAGTATCCATCGGAAGCGGTTTCCCCTTGGATGAACCATCCCATGGCTTAGCATAACCTGGTTCGCTGGCATATACCATACGCCCCCAGCGGTCGTAAACTTTTATGGTCATACGGGGGTAATCCTGCGATTTCCCTATACGCCAAATATCATGATCACCGTCGTCGTTCGGTGTAAATGCATTGGGAATTTGCAATTTTTCCCCTGCATAACATTGTATAATCTTTATGGTATCGGTTCCCACACAACCAATGTTGTCGGTTACCCGTACCCAAATTGTTCCATCTCCTTCAGAGGCTATGATCGATTGGGCTGTTGAGCCGTTGGACCATTCAAAGAAAGAGCCAAAGTTTCCTGCATCAATTTCAACTGTTTTCGGAGCACAAATCATGGTATCGTTACCCAGGTTAACTACAGGAAGGGCGTTAACGGTAACTAAAACGGAATCGCGAACAGTACAGCCATTGCTATCAGTAGCATCAACCCAATAAATTCCGGGTGTGCTCGCAACCAGGTTGCGCGAAGAACTTCCATTGCTCCATATATATTGCGAAAAGCCGTTTCCGGCATCTAAATTGGCCGATTGTCCCTGACAAAAGACGAGATCGGTACCTAAATCGAGAAAAGGTTTGATAACCATGACATAACCCGTCCCCACCGGTGAAGAACATCCATATTGACTTACTTCGCGGTACGAAATGGTATGTATACCTGCATTGCTATCCCATAGAACATCTACCGAATCGTTATAATTTCTTATAATTGTTCCACCCTGGACATCCCATACAAAGGTTGAACCAGGAAGATCCGACACCCCATACCTTACCCTGCCATTAGCACAAACCGAAGGAAGGTTTTGCGAGAAAACGGTCTTCGGTAGCAGCATGAGCAAACTCAGCAGGAAGAATTGTATGTAGGAATTAAAGTTCAAATGGATATTGCTTTTTTGTTTTATCTAGCCCTATCAGGAATTCAATCCTGATAGGGCATAATTACTTATGAGAAGTCAACAACTAACAACTAAACAATTACAGGTTTGTGATATGCTGAATTTTTGAAGTCGTTGGAGTTGGTAACGAATAAAATGTATAAGGTGCAGCAGGTAAATCTGTTGAAGTTGCGTTCCTTGCAGGATCATTTGCAGCTAATGCACCAAATGATTTTTCAGTAATTTTATCAGTTATATTTACAATCTCTATTTCATATTTACCTGAGCCACTTACAACGTTATAAGTAATGCTACCTGTTGCAGCAGCATTATAACC
>DATALJ010000189.1:0-16647 GCA_036261135.1 Bacteroidales bacterium | reverse complement strand
TTCCACGTCGGTGGGGTTGCTGGTGGTTTGGCTACTGACTCCAGCATTATAACCAAATACGACGGGGTTGCTGAAATTGAAGAATTGCGCTCTATTGACAGGACCGACGATTCCGGCAAGAAATATGTTGTGGTTATCGGTCGTTTGGGTGAATTACGTGTCATCGACAAGAATACCGGCATCACCTTATCTACACATAACATTCCTTACGGATCGAAACTATATGTAAATAGTGGCGATGAAGTGAAGAAAGGAACCACTCTCTGCGAATGGGATCCATATAACGCCGTAATCATCTCGGAATTGGCAGGTAAAGTGGAATTCGACGCCTTAATTGATGGCGTTACCTTCCGCGACGAATCTGACGAACAGACTGGTTACCGCGAAAAAGTAATCATCGAAACAAGGGATAAAACCAAGAACCCGATGGTTAAGATTGTGTCTGCTTCGGGAGACACATTGAAATCGTACAACTTACCTGTAGGTGCACACATTATCGTAAACGAAGGCGATAAGGTTAACGCAGGCGATATTCTTGTTAAGATTCCTCGCGCTGTAGGTAAGGCTGGTGACATCACCGGTGGTTTGCCTCGTGTTACCGAGCTTTTCGAAGCACGTAACCCGTCGAACCCTGCTGTTGTTTCTGAAATCGATGGTGAAGTAACTTTCGGTAAAATCAAGAGAGGTAACCGCGAAATCGCTATTACTTCGAAAACCGGCGAAGTGAAGAAATACCTTGTTCCACTTTCACGTCAGATCCTGGTTCAGGAAAACGACTATGTAAGAGCAGGTATACCTTTATCAGACGGTGCTACCACGCCTTCGGACATTCTTGCAATTAAAGGACCTACTGCCGTTCAGGAATACATTGTGAACGAAGTACAGGAAGTTTACCGCTTGCAGGGTGTGAAGATTAACGACAAGCACTTTGAAGTGATCGTACGTCAGATGATGCGTAAGGTAGAAATCGTAGACCCGGGTGATACTAAGTTCCTCGAAAAACAAATTGTTGATAAGTGGGAATTTATGGATGAAAACGACTACATCTTTGGTAAGAAAGTAGTTATCGAACCCGGTGATTCTCCATTGCGTGCTGGTATGATTATCACTGCACGTAAGCTCAGAGACGACAATTCATTACTGAAACGTCGCGACGCTAAGCTTATCGAAGCCAGGGATGCCGTTCCAGCCACATCGTGCCAGATACTTCAGGGTATTACCAAGGCTGCGCTGCAAACACAAAGCTTTATTTCGGCTGCATCATTCCAGGAAACCACCAAAGTACTTAACGAAGCCGCTATTTTCGGTAAAGTGGATACATTGGAAGGCTTGAAGGAAAACGTAATTGTAGGTCACTTAATACCTGCAGGTACCGGTGCTCGCGAATATCAACGTTTGATCGTTGGTTCAAATGACGATTACGAAAAGCTTGTGAACATCAAACGTCCTTCGCTTGAAGAAGAACAGATAATTGAAGAAGAACAACAATAAGATCTTTAAATAGCTGAAAGTAAATCCCCCTCTTTAAAACGGAGGGGGATTTTTAATATAATAGAGCTTCGTAGTGGCGAAGTCAGAGACTACGCCTAGCGTAAGGTCTGCACTTACATGTCATTCCGGCGAAGGCCGGAATCCGTTAACTACGGAGTATATACACGGGTTTATTACGAGTTTCTAAAGGCACGCATTACAAATGCGCGCCAGCATCTACGCAATTTAACAACAGTATTTATATCACTAAATAACCACCACAATGGGAGAAAACGAACAACAAGGACAGATAAACATCGAATTAAAGGAAGACGTAGCGCAGGGAACGTATAGCAACCTGGCTATCATTACCCATTCATCGTCGGAGTTTGTTATCGATTTTGTACGGATTATGCCGGGAATTCCTAAGGCAGATGTGAAAAGCCGCATCATTCTTACACCGGAGCATGCCAAACGTTTGCTCATGGCATTGAAGGATAATATTGGCAAGTTCGAAGCTGCCAATGGTCCGATAAAAGTTATGGAAGGAATGGAAGGCGCTTTCCCGCTCACATTCGGAGGCCCTGCTGCACAGGCTTAATTATTCAGGCAGTTCCTGAAGTTTAAACGATTCGTTATTGCTGATGCTCGTGCTATTGGCATTTAACTGGTAATTTTTGTTTACATCGATAGATATAAACTTGCCGTTAAATGCTTTAATAGCCACGCGGCCATCGCTTGTTTGCACCAGCTCAAAAATTTCGGCATCGACTGGATAAAGGGCTTTGGCGTATAACTTACCTTCACGGTCGAGTGTTACAAACTTGTTATTGGAAGCTTTTATCGCTATTTTACCTTCTTCCTGTGGCACAATGGTGAACGATTCCCAGGCTTTGGCTTCTTTCTTATTGGCGAATAACTGGGCGCTTTTTTCCAAATCGCTGGATACGAAAGTTTGCTGACCAGAAATAATATTTACCTTCTTTTCGCTGGCATCTTTAAAAGAAAAACCTGAGATGGCACCAGTTATAACGGTAAGGCCAATGAATGTGGAGAAATAAATCATCTTTTTCATTTTTATTTCCATTTTAGTTCATAACCTTGAGGCATTTAGAATAGCTTCAACGAAAGTAATTCCAGTTATTTTACCTCATTGAATGTTATTTTATACGGTTACATCTAAAGATGGTTGTGTATTCGTAATCTATCCATCTGAAGTTAATGAGGGCGTTGTTTGTAATATTTTGAGAATCAATTGTACTAATGGATTGGAGGGAAAGTTAATTTTGACGAACGGAAGAAAAGAATTAAGGGCAGTTCGATGTAATAAAGTTCAGGTAAAAAAAGAATAATCAAATGTTCTCAGAATTGAATAGCCCGGAGTTTCAACCCAATGTCAATAAGTTAAGCTGAATATTCCTGAAAATACAAGCAACTGTATAGTTCTGAATTGCGCCGGATAAGATTCCCAGAGAAAAATCGAGCCGTCGCGGCGCATTTTTTTTGTGCATCATATTCTATAAACATGTAACCTCTCCGAGGTTAAAAGATTACTGCTTCTATCCGATACGTTAAAATGAAAGACTCCGGAGGAGTCACATGTTTATAGAAACGATTACGAAGGGATATTTACCCGACTCCGGATGGAGTCGCATGAATCTGGTTATTCTTAACTTAATGACAAGGGGTTTCAACCCCGGGCTATTCAAGGGGCCTATTCCAAAGACAGCAATGTTTTTACATCGAACTCACGTTAAAGTAAGAATAATCTAAAACCTTAATTTTTAATTTTAACCTTAGTAGCAAGGTAGATAGAAGTAAAGAGACCTTATTACCTTATTGTCAATGGTAGCCATTGAAAATGAGGTGATAAGGTTTTGCTAGATCATTACATGCGAATCGCTGTTTGTCCGGTAAATTCATTGTATTACAACTACTATGTTCGTGCTTTCGTTTATTTTCTAAATGGTAACATATATCACCGCTTTGGAGGTAAACTCACAGGCCGATTTTCGTATAAGAAATAAAATTGTTCGATAAAGGTGCTTTATCTTGATTGATTTTCAAAAAACTAAATTAGAAGAACAGAAACTTTTGCATTCAGGGAATCCATAGTTGTCCTGAGGTATCATTTTGTACTGGCAAATCTACTGCTTCGTCCTTCTTCATAAAGTACCCTCAATATTCAAATGATAGAATTGGAATATGAGGATTGGCTTCATTCTTTTGTATGGTATTATCATTGCGCTTACAATTTCTGTAGCAAACGCACAGACTACAGCAACTTCCGACTCTTATACTACGAAGTATGACAATGAAGAGGAACCGGAGTATGTAACCGTTGGCAGTATTATGCCTTACAAAGTTTCTCCCTTCAACTGGGGCTCGCTAAGACCATTCATGAGTCCTTCAATTTTCAGATGGTGGCTCAATGGAGATGCCACAGGGTACACGCTGTTAAAAAGCGATGGCATTTCGCCGCTTGCTGCATTGCCTGCTCCTCTTCATGAATATTATCCTGACTCGGCTATTACTATAAATTGGTTTAAACCAGGTATTTATACCATCAGGGTGCATGAAAAAAACATGCCCCGGGCCGGTATAAATGGTTGTGATGAGCCTGCCGATATTCAGACACTGGATGTAGTGGTTGCAGCCCATCCAACCATCCAATGGGACGGAACTCCAACACGGGGAGCTTGCGGATTGGACAGTACCACGCTGGACATTCCGGTAATTATGACCGGATCGAAGCAGATTACCGTAACCTACGATCTGGTGTACTATCCCCTGACAGGAAACCCGGTAGTTACCCCGAACCTGAAAGTGAAATTTCTTTCAACAAAAAACAACAGTGCAAATACCGGCAGTATTCAAATTGATATTCCCAAGGGTAGTTTTGGACGGTACGAAGTGAATATAAGAGGCATAACGGACAGCGTTGCAAAAAAATGCGGCGTAGCAGCACAGGTATCGGATTATCCTTCGGACAGTTATACGCTGGAGGTTTTGCCTTTGCAGGAAACAAGTCCTATACGGTTTGTAACGGATTTATAAACAGACCAAATGACAGATAATACATATATAACCATACATACAGGTAATTCTTGAAAAAAGGCATTCAGTTGGCGTTTACAGTTTGGCTTATGGTGCTGACGCTTAGCACGAATGGTCAAAACCTTCCTCAGGCATGCGGGGGAACTAAGGTGAGGTATGAGGTTGACGAAATTCCGGGTTCTGTTTTTCAATGGGACATAACAGGTGGAACACTGTTGAAAGACAACAACAATTCCGTTGATATTATGTGGGACCACAACGAAGGCATTCACATGATAACCGTTACGCAGCATAGTTTGGCGGGTTGCCAGACCATGCCGGTTTATGGGTATGTAATGGTAGCTTCGCCCACGCTATCGCTCGAAGGGAATACTACCCTATGCGAGGGCGAAACCGCCGTACTAAAGGCGAAACCCAATTACCTGTCTATTACCTGGAATACCGGAAGTAAGGATTCGGTCATTTTAGTCAATCAACCGGGATACTATAAGGCAGAAGCTACTTTTCCCAATGGCTGCAAAGCTTCCGACAGTGTTTACCTCGCAGTTAACCCTAGTCCTGCATTTTCGATGGGTAACGATACGGTAATCTGCAACGGGGACGATATAATCCTCGATCCGGGAATTATTGCGTCGAGTTACCTGTGGTCTACCGGGGAAACTACGCCTACTATTCGTTTGAAAGCGCAACCCGATATCATATGGGTGAAGATTACCAATAACGATGGATGTTCGTCGGTCGATACCATTCAGATTAAGGCATGCCCGGTGAATCAGCTCAAGGATTTGATCCCAAATGCATTCACCCCAAACAACGATAACGACAATGATTTCTGGCGAATTGATGTGCTGATCAGCCATCCCGGGGCCAGCGTATCGATATATAACCGGTGGGGACAATTAGTTTATAAAGCCGATAAGAACTATCCGTCGCAGGGATGGGACGGTACTTCAAACGGTCGTGCTTTACCTATGGATACCTATTTTTATATCATTGACCTGAAAGATGGCTCGAAGCCTATATTGGGGAGCATTAACATCATCAGGTAACAAACAACGATGGATATGATAAACTGGATAGTTACATACCGTTTAACACCTTCAATCCGATTGCTTTTCCGGGTTATGGGAATGCTGTTACTTGTTACGAATACGTTGCACGCACAGCAAATGCCGGCTTATAGTCAGTATACATTCAACGGTTTTCTCTTAAATCCTGCTGTTGCCGGATCGGAAGGCTATACAGCCATCAATGTTACATCGCGCGAACAGTGGATCGGTATTGATGGAGCTCCCGGCACACAAAGCATAAGCATACAGACCAGGATTATGAAACGCAATTATGTAGAATCCGATGCATCGGCGCGTAAGCGCTACATGCACGTTTTGCGGAGTGGGAGAGTAGGGCTGGGTGCTTACGCCTATCACGATCGTATTGGGTTGAGTAACCAAACGGGCGCACAACTGACCTACGCGTATCATATTGCTGGTGCTAAATCTCAATTTTCGATGGGTCTTACCTTAAGTGTTTTTCAATATAGGTTGAGGACCGACGAGATGAAACTTCCCGATGTTACCGATAAGCTAATCAATAACGAAGACTTGTCGATGACCATTCCCGATGCCAACGTAGGTGTATATTACACCAACCAAAGCATGTATATTGGCTTTTCGGCATTTAACCTTACCCGGGCATCCATTATGTTTGGCAATTACCGGAGTACCGACTTCCGGATGGAAAGACAATACAACCTCATTGGCGGGTTTAAATACGACCTTAACGAAGTTTATACATTGGAACCCTCTGTTTACCTGAAAGTATCGGAGCAATGGAAGCCACAGGCTGACCTGATGCTCAAGCTCATTTACGACCGTCGATTCTGGCTGGGAGCAGGCTATAGGTATGGAAATACGGCAATTGGTACCGTTGGCGTTAAGCTCGACCGGTTTTATGTGGGCTATTCGTACGATTATAGTGTAAACAGTCTTTCGTATTATTCGTATGGTACGCATGAGCTCATGCTGGCCCTCAAATTGGGCGATAATACAAGACGATACCGATGGATGGAAAGGTATTAGGGGGGAGAAGAAGAGGCTGTGTAAAAAGTCTGTTCTATGGTTCGGTTGTCATTCCGGCGCAGGCCGGAATCCATTTACTACGAATCGGTTTGGGATTCCGGCCTTCGCCGGAATGACATCTTCGTAGGATTTTTTATACAACCTCGGCACGGGGAATACATGATCTATCCAAACCTTATTACCTTATTTTCAAAGATAGCCTCTGACAATAAGGTAATAAGGTTATTTTAGTTCTACCTTCCTTGCTACTAAGGTTGACTAAAAATTAAGGTTTTAAATGCGATTGCTCTTATCGTTAGAAAA
Organism: Bacteroidales bacterium; assembly: GCA_036261135.1. GTDB lineage: Bacteria > Bacteroidota > Bacteroidia > Bacteroidales > JAAUTT01 > JAAUTT01. The sequence continues at coordinate 9,739 of DATALJ010000189.1, read as the reverse complement.
AATAATGTATGCAGATATTTGAGTTCCGTGGGAACGGCACCATTATACCTAACCAAAAAAAATCCGCCACTCACCTTGCGATTCATGACGGATATGCAACAAACCCTTTAGCTATCGACTATGCTGCCGGATTGACTTTCGTTTTCTGAATCCGGTCTTTAATATTATCATCTGCATCGAAGATGATACGCAAATCCTTGATGAGATTGGCGGTTACTTCTTCTTTGGTAACAACCCCATCGCTCGAGAACGACAGGCGGAACGAACCGAAACCATCGAGCTTTACACTAATACCTTCCATGAGCCATTTGGGAAGCTGGTCGATAAGGTTTACAATTACATTCTGCACATCGCCGGCAGAGAGCGACGAAAGCTCAGCTAAATCCTTACTGATCGATTTCAGGTCGCGCTTGCCTGTTTGCTTAGGCGATGCATACCATTTCTTTTCTTTGTTGATTGGGTTTTGCCTTTCTACGGCGTTGAATTGAAGTGCCATAACGATAAATTTTAGAGGTTAATAAAATGTTGATTAGTTATCTCTTTCGGAGATGTACGTCTTTGCGTTCGAAGATGTACATCTTTGCGTTCGAAGATGTACATCTTTGGCGTGCATCATGTACATCTTGTAAGCGGAAGATGTACATCTCTGAAAAGAGACATGTACATGTATAAAATGTTGCACGTACATGTATGGCTAATTTAAATACAACCAACGGGTTAATCTAGTACATGGTTGTTTATTTACCCAACGGTAACGGCGTTTGTACTACCTGTACGTTTGGTTGTATAATCGGGGTTGAGCAGCAAATCCATTAACGCCGGTTTACGGCTTCGGGCAATTTTTAGCTCACCTTCCGGATCGAGCAGCACCTTTGCATTCCGTTCCTGCGTTATGGCTTTAATAAAGAGCAGGTTTACAACGTACGATTTATCGATGGTAAAGAAGCCGAAATCCTTCAGCTTTTCGTACACGCTGTGCAGGTTGCAGGCAGTCATGTATTTATTCCCATCGGCAAGGTGGATGAATGTATAATTGCCATTGGCCTCGCAATAGGTGATACGGTTAATGGTAATCATTTCCAATCGGTTGTTAACATGAATAGCTATACGACCCGACTGGTCGAAGTGTAACGGTTTTAAAACTTTCATAGAACTGGAATTTGGGGTTAGTAATAATTATGTTAATAACGTACAGGTATTTACGTAAATTTGAGAATAAAAGTTATCATTGGGCTAAAGCCCGGAGTTGGTGGTGTTCGTTCCATGTAGAGAATGGGCTGAAGCCCAATCCTATTCAATATACACTTTGAAATTGAAACTGTACTTCCCATCAAAATATGGGCTTCTACAGCAAATTTTATTTATTGTTATTATGGCAATCAGCCGTAATTACCTGCCAAAGTACAGGCTTCTACAGCGTTAAAAAAAGAATTGAAGAACTTCCATTACTGTAATTACCCATCAAAATACGGGTTTCTACAGTTCTTGAAGGAGCGAGACAAACACAATTCTGCCGTAATTACGCATCAAAGTATACGCTTCTACAGCTAAGAAAACTTCTCCTTAAATGGACGAAAAACCCAAATTACCCACCAAAATGAAGGTTTCTATAATTTAATAAATCCACTTATTATGCCCGTTGCTGTGAATACCCGTCAAAGTACAGGCTTTTACAGCTGAACATTACATTTAAGTTTATGGAAAATGAGCTGTAATTACCAGTCAAAATACAGGCTTCTACAGCGAGTATGCAACATATCCTACCAAATGACCAACTGTAATTACCCGTCAAAGTACAGGCTTCTACAGCGTGTTACAATCAAATATAAAAGACGCTGGAACTGTAATTACCCGTCAAAGTACAGGCTTCTACAGCCTACCTCGACGGATAATAATAATTTACAGGATTTTATCCCTAGTTTTTTACAAAAAATGGTTCTGCTCGTTATATTTCTTTTAATTTTTCGATAAAAGTGTTGGTTAATACTTGTGTTCGTTTATTCAGTTGCCTGGCTATACCCGAACCATTGGCGCTGATACACACGCTGCCCGGTAATGGGTATTCGTTATGCATAAAAGCGTTCCGTATGATTTTTAGTTCGGTGCATTGGTCTTTAAGTAATGGGAACTTACGGGTAAATACTGCTATATGGCTATTGAAATTGGTATAATTATACCGGCCTTGTTTCGTGGGATTCGATGCATTGTGGGTTGTAATATCTGCCTTAAGCTTTTCGAATATGGCCTTTTCGAACGAATGGATATAGGCGGATACTGCCAACCGGGCATCGTTGTAATCGTCGAGTTCGCGTTGTAAGCCGGATAGTTTCAGGGTATTCGCTTCGATATACGCGAATAACCCTTTGAGCCTGCGGTCGCGTGTAAAACGTACAAAGTCGCCGTAATTCTTAATTTTTAGCGTATGGGTTATGGTTTTACCATGTACTTTTAATGCACAAGGCACCTGAACGGATAAAGGGCCTTGTTCGGAATAGGGGCTTATTCCTGCCAGCTTAAAGCCAATGCTGTTTTCGATAAATGCAAGTTCGGGAACTTTTTCGCTTAATAATATGTGGCGGGCAAGTATAAACTGAAGTATATCCTGCGCACGCACGAGCCGTATCGTTTTCTCGGTATCGTTGAACCGATGCCAGAGCTTTTTCATGGGTTCATCGTACAACCGGGTATCCGATAGCTGAATTTTTGCGGGAGCATAAGGCAATTGGTCTATCCTGGCTTTCCATTCGGGGATTCGTTGGCTAAAAGCAGCCGTGCCGAAATAGTTACGTTCCAGCTTATTTCCCATGCGCCGGCCTATAAGCTTATCGATACACTTATACGAACGCCCGAAAGCATAAAATTCCTGCGATCCGTCGTGCATTTCGCATTCGGCATACTTCTGCAATAAATAAATGGTATTTACGCGCGGGTTCGAAGCCACGATTTCTTTCAGGGCCGGGCTTCCATTGGCGGCAAACCATTGCTTCAATGCATCGAGAAACAAGCCCCTGGGCAGGTTAACCGGCAACTGGCGGTATCGTTGTACCAATTTCCTGTGGTACCCATTGGTATTTAACCACCGCTTTTTATCGGGCTTTAAAAAGTAATAAGTAGTGTACCGCTTTTGGAACCTGCATGTTTCGAGGTATTTTTTTCGCTCGTACAGGTAAGCGAGATAAAAGCTCACAATGTCTGCATATTGGGAAGGATCCATATGGCTTAAAAAGGGATGTGGATTGTGACCTTTGGTGAGACCACTCTGAGCAAAGAATGACGATAACAACTGATGATCGCGGCCATAGAACGCCAGATGGGCTTGCAATGCCCGGAAGTTGGCACTGGTAATTTTATCGCGGCCATTCATATTTCCATTGCTGTTTATCGATAGGGATGGCTGAAATTTTAACATATCCCTGGCAAGAAAATCGGCTAGTACACCTGCTTGGATTTCGACAAACCTTTTCTTGCCTACTTTATTGCTTTTCCCTTTAATAAGGGTCATTTTTAGCTTTATAGAAGCGATACACTGCGTTGTTTGATGAAGCAATAAATCAATCATCCGCGCTGCGTGTTTGTTGAAAAGATCATTCCTGTCGGCGGTTTCTCCGCAAAGATATCGCTTCAGTTCGTCGGGCATATTAACCAGTTCTATACGGTAAGCATCCAGCGCTTTTTGTGCGGCTGTTGCATTGCTCTGCGGTGCGAGTTTGCCCGATGCAATATCGTCGAAAAGCAACCGGACAGAAGCAATATAGTTTTTAATTAACTGCTCGGCAGGTTTGGTGTTGTTGCTACGGGTAAGATAAGCGTAAAAGAGCAATCCGGGTAATTCGTATTCGCTCAGCCAGGCATCGGGCTGCTGCAATCGGGTATTTGCCCCGTCGGGCTTTGGCAGGCATACCCCTTCTTCCTGTGTATCGAATATGCCTATTTGCTGATTGTTTAGGTGGTAATGCGGGAATGTATCGGTAATGTAAGGGTTGTCGTAATTTTCGGGTGGATTACTTACAATAAGGTTATCCCATAGCTTGCGCCTCAGGTTTTCCAAATCGTCAATACGGCCAAACGCTTTAATGGGAATGGAAAGCTTGCGTTGCCGGGCAACACCGTCAAGCAATGTTTTATCGTAAAACTTATAGAAATAAGAACCCATATCGACATGGAATCGGATGGATTTAAATGCTTCCATTTTATCGATATAGCTTAATGCAAATTGCGGGAAGCGGTTACTATGGCGTTTCTGCCAGAAGATATCGGCATAAACATCGCTATCGGTTGTTTCGTCGGTACTTTCAGATGGCACCTTAAATTTAAGCTGGTCTTCGGGGCTTAATGTATCCCATAATGATGCGGGGCAACGCTTTAGTTCATTTAGCATATCGAGAGCAAGTGCTACCTTGGGTACAAGGCCATCAATCCGGTCGTAAGGAACATCAATGGTATGTGCTTTATAGGTATCGATGGTAGCGCGGAAATTTCTTTCGCGCCTGTCTTTAAAATTTTGGAGCTTTCCCAGGAATTCGCTGATATATTGCTTTTCGAGAAACAAGCAGATAAAGAGCGCCAGTCCTTCGGTAGAAAGATGTTTTTCGTTCCTTATCTTATATTTAAAAGCGGGATTATCCAGTTTTTCCACTTCCTTGCCTTTTCGCTTATAAGTGAACGGAACGAGGTGTTGAATCTCTGCGTCGGTATAGTTGTTGTTCTTTTGTGCAGAGCGAACTGATGCATCCAGAATATTATTCAGGTATATAAACAAAGAATTTTCAATTCTAACCTCCTCATGATCTACATGGGAGTAGTAATTTCGTAAGTCATTTAAATGGTTGAAGAATAAGGTGAGTACCTTCTTGTAATCCTTGGTTAAATCGGGCGATTCCTTCTGCTCCTTTGAGGTAACATAATATTGTTCGGAGGCAAATACGGGCTTCAGAAAAGGGAACCGCTTATCCATCCAGTCCTGAATTCTCAATGTAAGCTCAGGCTTTGAAGTATCGTCCAGTTTCGAAACCACAGGTACCTGCGACAAGTTACCTTCCTTGTATTTACTTGTGTCGTCCGGGAATATCTTCCGGTTTAATGCAGTAAGCGCAATAAAAGCATTATGCTGCGCCATATTCAGGTAGGCAGCAAAATAGTCTTTATCATTTGCCGGTGTTTTACAGTTTGGCTTTGTTGAGATAATTGCATTCGTTTCCATTTCGGTAAATATTAGCGTTTAACAACAGATTGTGATATAATTACCGAAAGGTAAAAAATGTAAGATGAAGAATGAAGAAATTGTCAAATATGTTATTAACAGAAAATTAACGAATAAATTGCGGGAAGAGATTCACATACCAAAAAGCCCGCAAGTATGTACCTGCGGGCTCTCAATTATATTCTTTGTAGCAAATCAGTTCTGTTCTGCCACAATCTCCATACCCCTGATGATCGCATCACGGTTCATCGGGATCGTGTGGTGATGGCGTGCTGGAAGCGATTTTTCAAGGCCTTTGATTACGTCCTCAAGTGCAACAACCGGTTTTAATTTCAGGAAAGCTCCAAGGATGATCATGTTAAAGGTTTTAGCCGACGACATGCGTGCAGCTTCGGCAAAGGCTTCAACACAGTATACTTTGATGTCCTTGCGTTTTGGCAGACGGGTTATCCCGTTGTTATCGTACAATAGCACACCACCTGGCTTAATGAGCGATTCGAACTTATCGAGCGATTGCTGGTTCAGGATAATGGCTGAGTCGAACTCGTTCAGAATAGGCGAACTGATTCTTTCGTCGCTTATAATAACTGTTACATTGGCAGTACCGCCGCGCATTTCGGGACCGTACGAAGGCATCCAGCTTACTTCCTTGTTTTGCATGATTCCCGAATAGGCAAGTATCTTACCCATGGACAGTACACCCTGGCCGCCAAAGCCGGCTATGATTATTTCTTCAGTCATGTGTCTTTATTTTTTTACTAAAACTCCGTCTACTTTAATATCGCCCAGCGGATAGAAGGGGAACATGTTCTGTTCCATCCATTGGTTGGCTTTTATGGGAGTAAGCTTCCATCCCGAGTTGCAGTTCGAAACAATTTCGACGAATGTAGTTCCTTTGTTTTGTTTTTGAAGCTCGAAAGCAAGGCGTATGGCCTTTTTCGTCTTCTTTACGTTGGCAGCAGTATGCACCGACTGGCGGGTTACATAATGCGTTCCTTCGAGCATAGCTACCATTTCGGTAATCTTCAACGGATAACCCATTTGCTTAACATTACGACCTCTTGGAGATGTGGCGGTTTTCATGTTCTCAAGGGTTGTAGGAGCCATCTGGCCACCTGTCATCCCGTAAATACCATTGTTGACGAAAATGATGGTGATGTTTTCGCCGCGGTTGCAAGCATGGATGGTTTCGCCAGTTCCAATTGCAGCTAAGTCACCGTCTCCTTGATATGTAAATACGTATTTTTCGGGAAGAACACGCTTAATACCCGTAGCAACAGCAGGAGCTCTACCGTGTGCAGCTTCCGTCATATCAAGCTCCATAAATTCGTAAGCCATAACAGCACAACCAACAGGAGCAACGCCAATGGTTTCGGACTGAATACCCATTTCTTCAATCACTTCCATCAGTATTCTGTGTGCAGTACCATGGCCACATCCCGGACAGTAGCTGAGTGTTTTATCGTTAAGTAACTTTGTTTTGGTATAAACAAGGTTCTCTGGTTGAATTATTTCATTTATATCCATAGTCTTCGTTTAAGAGATGAATTTTTCGAGGGCCTGAAGCACCTCAATAGGTGAATGTATTACGCCACCGTACCTTCCAAAATGGGTTACGGGGATTTTGCATTCAACAGCAAGTTTGACATCCTCTACCATTTGGCCTGCACTCATTTCCACAGTAAGCATACCTTTTACATTCTTCGACAAAGCGTTTATTTCCTTTGTAGGGAATGGCCACAGCGTAATAGGTCTGAACAAGCCAACTTTAATGCCTTTTTCGCGGGCCATATCAACTGCTTTCTGGCAAATACGGGCACTTGAGCCATAAGCAACAATAATGTATTCTGCATCGTCGCAATGGATGGTTTCGTAACGTACTTCGTTCTTTTCAACCTCGCGATATTTAGCCTGCAACTCGTGGTTGTGCTTTTCCATTTCAATCGCTTCAAGGTCGAGCGAAGTGATGGTCCTCTTTTCTCTATCAGGTGTCTTTCCTACAAGGGCCCAGTCAGCAGTTACCGGCTGGCGTGGTGTAGTTTCGAACAGTTCTACTTTTTCCATCATCTGGCCAATTACACCGTCCGAAAGGATTAATACAGGAATTCTGTATTTGAAGGCCACTTCAAAACCAAGAGGTACATGATCGGCCATTTCCTGAACCGACGATGGTGCATATACAACCAAACGATAATCGCCATGACCGCCACCTTTCACCGATTGGAAATAGTCGGCTTGCGAAGGCTGGATAGTTCCTAATCCGGGGCCACCGCGCACTACGTTAACAATTAAACAAGGAAGTTCGGCGCCAGCTATGTACGAAATACCTTCCTGCATAAGGCTTATACCGGGGCTGGAAGATGAAGTCATCACTTTCTTTCCTGTAGAAGCGGCTCCATACACCATATTGATTGCTGCAAGCTCACTTTCGGCCTGAAGCACAACCATTCCTGAACGCGAATAAGCGTCTTCGCTCATCAGGTACTCCATAATTTCCGACTGAGGGGTTATGGGGTATCCGAAATAGCCATCAACACCGGCTCTAATTGCAGCTTCTGCAATGGCCTCGTTGCCTTTCATTAATTTGAGTTCTCTCATTCGAAGCTTTTTTCTACTATTCAATACGTTTTTTATACACTGTAATAACACCGTCGGGGCATACCATAGCGCAATTTGCGCAACCTATGCATTCTTCAGGGTTTTCCATATATGCATAGTTGTAGCCCTTGCCATTTACATTTCTGTCCATTGCGATTACATGTGTGGGACAGTTTACAACACACACCTCGCAACCTTTGCATCGTTCTACATCTATTACTATAGCACCACGGATTTTCGCCATATCAATAATTTAAGTTTAAATTTTATTTAGAAGGTCTGTTAATTAAAGAAATTAAATCACGAATGATTTTCTTTAAAGAGTTTGAGCCTTTTTTGTAAATCGCTAATTTGTAAAAGGCTGAATTGCGAGACACAAGCACGCAATCCTTCTCTTGTACTACCTGTTATATCAAGGGTTACAGCGCTTATGCCATAATAAAGAAGCTCTTCCATGAGCTGAACACCGGTAAATCCCGGATAATTAATGGTGAAATAGAAACCATTGCCCAGCGGCTTCTCTTCGTCCTTATCGTACACAATAATGAAGCCGTTTTCTGTAAAGAGTTCTTTCATTACATGTGCCCGGCGTTCGTATTCACGAATCTCTTCGATAAAGTGGAATTCGCCATTGTTAGCAGCTTTAAACATTGCCGCCAATGCATGTTGAGCTGAATGAGCCGTACCAGCAGATAACGCATATAGGGCCCCATATATTACAGCATGTCCAAATTCTTCCGAATTAAAATAAGCCTTTAAGTTAGGAAATTTCTTTAAGAAGAGCGAATCAGGTATAGCCATGATAGCGATACGCTGGCCTGCATAGCTGAAAACCTTTGAACCCGACAGTAATATAATACAATTGTCGGTATATTTTTGTATGGTTGGCTGATAAGGCGGTACGCCCGGTTTTTCGATGTCGACCCTGAAGTCCATGCCAAAGTAGGCAAGGTCTTCGATTACTACTACATCGTATTTATTAGCCAAATCGGCTATTGTCTGCAATTCCTGTTCGTTAAGGCACACCCATGTTGGGTTATTGGGATTGGAGTACAGGATATTGGCTACATCACCCTTTTTCAGGTACGATTCAATTTTGTCCCTTAGCTTAGCGCCGCGATAATCGTAGATATCGAAGGAGTAAGGCTCATGCCCCAGCACACTGCATTGTTGCTTTTGTACGGGGAAGCCCGGATCGATAAATAATGTTTTGTTTTTGCCGGGATTACAACGTGAAGATACCATAATGGCTGCCATACTGGCCTGCATAGAACCTACAGTAGGCAAACAGCCCATGGGTGAGAAATTCGCGTTGGCAAATAACTTGAGAAACCTGGCTGCTTCCGCTTTAAGCTCCGGCAGACCCTCCATAGGAGGATATATAGAAACAGCACCGTTCTGAATAGCTTTTATTTCGGCATCTGTACCTATTTTAGAACCAGGGAGACCAGGAACTCCCATCTCCATACGAATAAACTTAATGCCGGAAGCTTTCTCTATCTCATTTACGAGCTTTACGGTTTCGCGAATCGAGCTTCTTCCAACATTTTCAATTCCCGATTCTGCAATTTTGTTGTGAATTATCTCGGGACTTATAATGGTTTCTTTCATTTTGATAACTTCCTATTTATTGATGCAATGCTACGCATTTTTCCTCTTTTGTAGCCTGCTGCTAACTATGTTAAGAAGCAGGCTAACAGAAGATAATAGTCATCAATATTTCCTCTTGTCAATTACTCGTTTTGCTTTTCCTTCCGAGCGTTCAATCGTTTTGGGCTCTACCAGTTTTACATGAATACTCAGGCCCAGCGTACTTTCGAGGTTATGTTGTATTTTTTTAGTAAGTTTTTGCAGTTCACTAATTCTGTCCTGGAAGAATTGCTGGTCAACTTCTACCTGGAGTTCCAGGGTATCAAGGTTGTTCTCCCGATCAACAATTAG
>DATALJ010000179.1:0-8483 GCA_036261135.1 Bacteroidales bacterium | reverse complement strand
CCTATACAGCATTGCTGTTTTTTATAACCTGGCTGACTTCCCGGAAATCGAATAACCAGAGCTTCTTTGTTGGTAATAAAGTTTCGCCGTGGTACGTGGTAGCGTATGGTATGATCGGGGCTTCATTATCCGGAGTTACGTTCATGTCGGTTCCAGGCTGGGTTCATGATACTCAGTTCTCGTATATATTGGTAGTATTGGGTTATCTTGTTGGTTATGCCATAATTGCCACTGTTCTCCTGCCTTTGTATTATAGGTTGAATTTAACTTCAATATATGCCTATCTCGAAAAGCGTTTCGGATTCTGGACGTATAAGACTGGTGCGGGTTTTTTCCTGCTTTCGCGTACGCTGGGCGCATCGCTACGTATGTTTTTGGTTATAAATGTACTGCAAGTATTTGTTTTCGATGTATGGGGTATACCTTTCTGGGTTAACGGGTTGATATTTATAAGTCTCATTATACTATACACATTCAAGGGCGGCATCAAAACAATAGTTTGGACGGATACGATGCAAACTACTTTTATGCTTTTGGCTGTGGTGGTGTCTATCGTATTTATATGTAAGGAATTGCATTTGAATTTCAGCGGCATGGTAACGAAAGTGTGGGATAGCAGTATCTCAAACATAGTGGTTACCGACATTACAAGCAGGCAACATTGGCTCAAGCAGTTCTTCAGCGGTATGTTTATAACGATAGTAATGACAGGGCTGGATCAGGAAATGATGCAGAAAAACCTAAGTTGCAAAAATCTGAAGGATGCCCAGACTAATATGTTTACATTCAGCTTTACGCTTATATTTGTGAACCTGATATTCCTGTTTTTGGGCGCTGTGTTGCTTTTTTATGCACAGGCTAACGCCATTTCGGTTACACACACGGACGACCTGTTCCCTACAGTGGCCATGCAGCATTTAGGGCAGATTGCCGGATTGGTATTTTTAATAGGCCTTGTTTCTGCTGCTTATCCAAGCGCCGATGGTGCACTCACGTCGCTAACTACCTCGTTTTGCATCGATTTTCTAAATTTTGAAAAGAAAACCGATATTCCTGAAAAGAAGAAAATAAGAACAAGATATGCGGTTCATCTTTCAATTGCCGCTTTATTCCTTGCTGTTATCGTAGTGTTTCAGATGTTCTTTAACGACAGGGCCATTATTGACAAATTGTTTACTATTGCAGGCTACACGTACGGACCTTTGCTTGGGTTTTATAGCTTTGGACTCTTTACCAAATTTCAGGTTAAAGACCGTTGGGTACCTTATATAGCAGTGGCATCGCCTGTTGTATGTTATATATTAAGTGCAAACTCTTCCGCATTGATGAATGGATACAAATTCGGCTTTGAACTGCTGATCCTGAATGGACTTTTGACTTTTATAGGGTTGTTGCTGATAAGGAAGAAAGTGGACTTGTAATATGTTGTAGAGGGATGTTAACCGTTATTACTTAATTCCCATTAACAATAATCTTCTGGGTATATACTTTACCGGAATAATTGATGCGGACAATATAACAAGTATTCTGTGTAGGCATCGAAATCTGGTTAATCTCTATTGTTTCCAATTTCTTACGGCTAACTTCCTGCCCCAGGAGATTATAAATATATACTTCTCCGTTCAGTAATTCATTGGGCTTGTCGTATTTGATATTTAATATGCCTTCGGAGATATATAATTTGAATTTCGATTCTTCTTCAGGATTAGAGAAAACATTTATTTCGCTATAAGACGGAATAGTGCTTACAACAGCTGTATTGGCTTTTGTAAGCAGCATAAAGAAAGCAAAAACAGTAATAACTAAAATGTTGCGTAAAAATTGTGTCATAACAAATAGCCTGATTCCTAATTGGCCGTAAATTTAATGTGAAAATAATTGAAATGAAAGTGTTTTACAATTTTTTACAATTTGTCTTAGAAACTATAAAATAGAAACCTATCCTCTAAAATAAGTTCGGAATATTACATGCAATCGAAGGATTCTCCGTTTTTTGCTGAATATATTTCTTCGATAATATGACTGTACTTATCGTACAGATATTTTCGTTTCAATTTTAGTGTAGGAGAGAGCTCTCCGGTTAATGGAGACCATTCTTCGGCAACCAGCCTGAAGCGTTTAAGATGTTCGGTTTGCCCCAATGTCTTATTCATCGCGTTTACCTCGCGCTGGTAGCGTGCAATTACTTTTGGTTCCTTAATTAGTTCATAATTGTCGCGATAACTCACGTTATGCAGGTAACACCAGTTATGCAGGAAGTTGAAATTAGGCGATATAAGCGCGCTGGCAAACTTTTCGTTTTCGCCAATAACGATAATCTGCTCAATAAAGAAGGATTCCTTGAATTTATTTTCCAGAACCTGCGGTGCTACATATTTTCCATTGGATAATTTGAATATTTCCTTCTTCCGGTCGGTAATCTTCAGGTACAAGCCATCTTCTATTATGCCCACATCGCCGGTATGGAACCATCCTTCCTCGTCAATTACCTCTTTGGTAAGGTCGGGCGCCTTGTAATAGCCAATCATAATATTGGGGCCTTTGCACAGGATTTCTCCATCGTCGGCAATTTTAACTTCAACGTTTTCGAGGATTGGGCCCACAGTTCCTATCTTCACAAGGTTCTTTGCCGGATTATTCACGGCTATAACAGGGCCGGTTTCTGTTAAACCATATCCTTCAAGAATCTGAATCCCTGCCGCGCCAAATATCTTGGCTAGCCGGGGCTGGAGTGCCGCACCTCCCGAAACAACAAGGCTGGTATTACCTCCGAGTGCTTCGCGCCATTTGGAAAACACCAGTTTGTCAGCAATTTGTAGTTTAAAATGGTACCACCAGCCATTTTCATGGTTTCTTTTAAATTTCAGTCCAAGATTTACAGCCCAGAAGAAAATCACCTTTTTAATGTAAGGTAAATCCTTTCCTTTACCAATAATGCCTCCGTAAACACGCTCAAGCAGCCGGGGAACCGTGTTGAAAATGTGCGGTTGAACTTCTTTCAGGTTTTCGATAATGGTACCCAGGTTTTCGGCGTAATAAATACTCAACCCCTTGTATTGGAAGTGGTAATTCATCATGCGTTCGTATATATGGCAAATAGGAAGAAAGCTTAAGGCCTTATGTCTATGATCGAGGTGGTGTAATTTTGAGGTAGCAACAAAGTTCGATACGATGTTGCTATGCGAAAGCATAACCCCTTTTGGTACGCCGGTTGTTCCCGATGTATATATCAATGTTGCCAGGGTTTGCGGCGAAATGGTGCATTTGACCTTTTCTAATTCCAGGATGTATTTTTCGGAATACTCCTTGCCCAATTCCAGGATTTCGTTCCAGTTTTTAATTCCATCGACTGGATTAAAGGTGTATATAAATTCAATGCTGGAAGTCTTTTGCGCAATGGGTTTCAGTTTTTCATAAAGCATTTTATCAGAAACCATAAGCATTTTAGGTTCTGCGTGCATGAAAATATAAGAGAAATCGTCGAAACTTATGGTCGGATATATGGGAACATGCACAACACCTATCTGGAGCATACCCATATCAAAAATATTCCACTCGGGCCGGTTGTTTGAAACAGTTGCAATTCTGTCGCCCGGTTTGAATCCCATGGCCAGGAGACCATAACTTATAAGACTAGCTTTTTCAACATATTCACGAGCACTATATTTTATCCACTGTCCTCCAACTTTCCCGGCCAAAGCGTCGCTTTTATCTGCGTAAATGTTTTTATATCGCTCCAGTAAATCGAAAATGGTACGTACCATGCATTGTAGTTTAGTTTGGATAGTAAATTTAATAAAATGCCCGAAATATACGTCTAATATTTTTCGCAACACTTAGGGTTCCATTTTTTCTTGTTTACCGGTTATAATCTCCGGTTTGTCGAATTTATTTTTATTACGGTTGCAATCCATTTTAAGTTTGCTTAAAAAAATGAATGGACCACGCGCCCTATTCCATATTAAATAAGGAAAATAATTCGGATGCCTTTTATCAGAATCTTGAGTTATTCACTGATATTGTACTAAGCAGAGGTTATACGAAACTAGGAAAACTGGTCGATGGCCACTACACTTATATTCAACGTAAACCCAACAGCGGCATATCGGTTAGTCGCGATGAGTTTATGCTTGAATTGATAATGGTTGGGGTGTTTTGGCGTAATTATATTTCAAGAGCGACAAGGGTTTCCTCTGTATCGTTGTGGGTATTGAACAGACTTTACAAGTTTCGTAAGAAATACCCATCGTTAAAGCCTAATATTGATAAGGTTCGGGGTTATTTATCCTATATATTTCTGAGTAATGGAAGAAGATATGTGATAAATGAATATTCGTTGCAGAATTTTTCGAAGTTATTGCTATGGATGCAGGCGACCGGCGAGTTCAATGAAGAATATATCCGGTTACAGAACTGGTTAAACTATTGCGCCTCCGCATCTGCCGAAGAAACTGCTAAATTATTGCAGCTGGCGTTTGAATTTTCTGCTTATTTCAACGATGTAGGGCGCTCAATGCTGGGTGGTTACACGGAAAATATAGAAAAGTTCCGCTTCTCTGCTGAGCGTAAGTACCGTTACCGTGAGGATTACATATTTGTAAACCGCATGGAAAGCGAGTATTTTTTAAATATGTTTGGTGCCGAAATTATGAATCGTCAGTTGCGATCGGATTTTACAAAAACGAGCTATAAAGCAGTTTTACTCCCAACGTGTATGCGAAAAAGAACTGACGATGAATGCAAGGCCAAAAGCGACGGAAAGGAACGAGTATGTGTGCAGTGCGATGCAAATTGCAACATTGGGAAAGTTGCTCAATCGGTAACCAATACGAATACGAAGGTTTATCTTATTCCTCATTCATCGGGATTTTCGAAGTTCCTTGCCAAATGGGCCGATCAGAATGAAACAGGCCTTGTAGGCGTTGCCTGTGTTTTGAATTTAATTACCGGAGGTTACGAAATGAAACGCCTGAACATTGCTTCGCAATGCGTATTTCTCGACTATTGCGGATGTAAAAAGCATTGGCACGATAAAGGTGTTCCAACATCAATAAATATAAGTCAATTGAATAAAGTAATTAACGCAAAGGAATTAGAGTTAGCAGTTGGAGAATAGTGTAGGTTGTAAGTGAGTAGTATCCTTGTTTTTGATACACTCACTTATTTTTTTATCTGTTTGGCTTCAAACCAGGCGAGGCTTGTAACCGAGTAAAGGATCAAACCAGCGCCAATAATGAGCCGCGTATTCATTCGTTCATCAAAAATAATAATACCGAGCAGTACTGCAAATATAATCCGCGATGATGAAATAATAGAGCCTTTACTGGCTTCAATAAACTTGTAACCATACGTAATAAAAGCTTGTCCGGCAACACCCATCAGTGCCGATGCAATAATAAAAAGCGATTGCGTAAATGTAGGTACTTCAAACACAGGGACCATAAACAATCCATTGATAATGGTCCCTATAGCCATTAAATAGAAAAGAATCAGAAATGTTGACTCTGTTTCACGCGCCTTACGCAGGGTTAGTACAGACACACCTCCTACAATCCCCGATGCAAGACTAATAAGATCGCCCATGAGGATATGATCGAATGTTGGCTGGATAACCAGATAGATACCCACGATACTTAATATAAGGAATGCGAGTTTGCTTAACGTAATCTTTTCTATGCCAAAGAATGGCGCGAAAAGAAAGATAAAGATAGGATATGTCATATTGAGCATATTGGCATTTGTAATGGTAGTATGCTTAACGGCAGTAAAGAAAAGGATTACAGCAAACGTATTGAGTATACCGCGCCATATTACGAACTTTTTGTTTACAGGTTTAAACGAAAAGCCTGTTTTCTTTAACGCCCAGTACGATATCCAAATGCCAAAGAAGAACCGGAAGAAGGTAATTTCGACCGCAGGGATTGTGGAACTATTGGTAACAAACTTCGCGAAAACAGTGGCTGCCGCGAAACTGAACTCAGCAGCCAAAAGCATGATAATCCCCCTGTAGGCTTTCATAAAATCGTATTTATCAGGCACGAAGGTATGAATATTTACTTGCGCTGAAAAGCCTTAATTTATACCTTTAGGTAAATTATTGACTACTTTTATGGATTCCAATACCTATGAAAACTTTCCTTTCAGAACTGTTCTAATATCCAATGCACTGCCGGTGGGCATATACATTACAGGTATCATCGTAATGGCTTATTTAGGCTGGGTTTTCGCCATAATTTTTCTTGCTTTTATTTTAAGCCTTGAGTTTCGGGTAATTCGCTCTCATTGCATCAATTGCTATTACTGGGGAAAGACTTGCGGGTTTGGCAAAGGACAGCTGAGCGCTTGGCTTTTTAAAAAAGGAAATCCTGCAAAATTCTGTATCAAAGCAATGACATGGAAAGATATGATCCCGGATATGCTGATTTCCTTAATTCCTTGGATTACAGGCGCCGTTTTACTTATAATTCATTTCAGATTAATAATTTTAGTGGCATTGATAATCCTTGTTTTCTTAACAACCATTGGAAATGGCTATGTACGAGGCTCATTAACCTGTAAGTATTGCAAACAAAGAGATCTTGGTTGCCCGGCAGACAATTTATTTAATCAGAAACCGACCTAAATCTACTGTTAATTAAACAATTACATACACCTAAACCAAGGTGTTTCTTCCTTCTTTTAAACAACTTTTCAACATCAGGTTGCCATAAAAGAAAATAGTAGTAACATTGGCCACATTTTAATTACAAACTAACTATCTATGAGCGGCTTTTTTGGCAGTATATCTAAGAAAAATTGTGGGTACGACGTATATTATGGTACCGATTATAACTCTCACCTCGGTACCAGGCGAGGAGGGATGTGTATATTAAACGAAGAGGGCTTCACCCGTGCAATACACAGCCTCGAAAATGATTATTTCAGAACAAAATTTGAACCTGAGTTGTCAAAAATGGTTGGTAATTCCGGCATTGGAATAATCAGCGATTGGGAAGCGCAGCCTATAGTAGTTAATTCTCACCTTGGACGTTTTGCTGTTGCTGTTGTCGGTAAGGTTGCTAATCTTGAAGAATTGGAACAACGTGCCTTAAAACAACACCGTCATTTCTCCGAGCTGCAAACCAAAGGAATTAACCAAACCGAGCTTATTGCCATGTTAATTACTGAGCAGGAGTCGTTTGTCGACGGCATTAATCATGTGTTCGACCAAATAAAAGGATCCTGCTCCATGCTTTTGTTAACACAAGACGGTATCATTGCTGCACGAGATAAATATGGCCGTACGCCCATAATTGTTGGCAAGAAAGATGGAGCCTATGCTGTAAGCTCCGAAACCATATCGTTCCCCAATTTAGGTTATTCTATCGATCAATATATGGGCCCAGGCGAAATCGTTAAAATTACAGCCGAAGGTAAAACACAGCTTCAGGCACCTGGCAAAAAGATGCAGGTATGCTCGTTCCTTTGGGTTTATTATGGCTACCCAGGTTCATCGTATGAAAATATTGATGTTGATAACTGTCGTTACCGCTGCGGCTCTGCCTTAGCTAAAAGTGACAATGTCGACATCGATTTTGTAGGAGGAATCCCGGATTCTGGTATCGGCCATGCACTCGGTTATGCGAATGAAAGAAAATTGCCCTATTGCCGTGGTTTTGTGAAGTATACTCCTACATGGCCGCGTAGTTTTATGCCTCAAAAGCAGGAAGATCGCAGCTTTATTGCCAAGATGAAGCTTATTCCTAATCGCGATTTAATACAGGGCAAGCGCATGGTGTTCTGCGACGATTCCATTGTACGCGGAACCCAGCTCAAGGATAACACACATAAGTTATTTAGCGAAGGTGCCAAGGAGGTTCACATGCGTATTGCCTGTCCAGTACTTGTCTTCCCTTGCGAGTATTTGAACTTTTCGACATCTCGAACATCGCTTGATCTCATTGGACGTAAGGTGATCTATGAAATGGAAGGCACGGAAAATACGAATTATTATAATTATATTGCCGATGGTTCCTCAAAACAAACCGAAATGGAAGAATTAATCCGCCGGAAGCTGAATCTTACAAGCCTTAAGTTTCAAAAGCTGCACGATTTAGTGGCTGCAATCGGCCTTCCAAAGGAAAAACTTTGTACCCATTGCTGGGATGGCTCAAGTTATTCTTAGAACTAATTTAGACTAATCCTAGTTTTTCATGGATCAAGGGAATAAAAAGCTCTTTTATTCCCTTGATTTTGGCTCTTTAGCAAGCGCCTTTCCGCACAGCCATTCAGTTGATAACTTTTGTTATTTGTTATTAAATCATTTTTTCGAAATATTGCATGAGGTTAAATATTTAGTAATTTTACCCGGCAACTTAAAGGAAAATAATGAGCGAAGAAAGAGACTGGTTGTTCGATGAAGATGAAATCCTGAAAACTGTCCGTCGATTTGAGGACATGATGAGAGAAAACTCGAATTACTTTTTTGATGTTCATGAATTAGA